>NZ_NOXZ01000076.1:0-3275 GCF_002258225.1 Rhodococcus sp. RS1C4
AGGTGTCGAGTGAGGTGGTGTGGTCGTGGTGGGTGAGCCAGTGGAGGAAGCTCGGGTAGGTGGTGTCGGGGAGTGCGGGTGTGGTGGGGTTGTTGTAGGCGCGGAGCAGTGTCTTGATCAGTGGCGGGGTGGACCAGCCGTCGGTGATGGCGTGGTGGATGGTCAGGATGAGGGTGTGCTGGTCGGCTGCGGTCGTGACCGCGGTGACGCGCATCAACGGCGCGTCAGCCAGAACGAACCCGGTTTCCCGGTTCCGCGCCACGGCTTTGTCCACGGCATCTGCATCTCCGATGCCATTCACTGCGGTGAGTTCGATCGTCGCGTGCGTGGGGATGACGGCGACGTAGTCGCCGTTCGCAGCGGGTGTGATCGCCGCTTTGAGGTTGGGATAGATCTCGGTCAACGTTCGCAGGGCTCTGTCGAGCCGTTCGTTGTCGAGCGTTCCGGTGACGTGGACCACTGTGTGCGTGAGATACAGGTCCACGCTGGCGCTGTCACCGAGGAGTGATTCGAAGACCATGCCGTGTTGCAGTGGCGTCAGGGGCTGGACGTCAGCGATGTCGCCGTAACGGTGGTCCCAGGTGGTGAGGTCGCCGTAGGTCGTACCGCTGGCGGTGAAGTCGGTGAGGGAACGGCGCACGCGCCCTGCACCCACGTCGCTGGCGTACGTGACAAGAGTCTGTAACGCGGTGGTCCAGAGTTGGACGAGTTCGCGCGCCTGTTCGCTGGTCAAGATGTCCTGGGCATAGGCGAAGGATCCGTCGAACATGGGCTCGCCATCGCTACCAGTGAGAACCGCGATGTTGACATCCACCACTGCTGCAGCGGGCAAGTTTTTCGGCAGGTGCGCGCGAATTCCGGGGCACTCCGGCGAATTGGACCATGGTTTGGCGGTGCCGGCACTGAAGTTGCCGAGGTAGTTGAGCGCGAGGTCGGGGGTGGTGGTGGGCAGGGCGGTTTCGGTGTTGAGGTGGGTGAGTATGCCGTAGCCGATGCCGCGGTCCGGGACGCGTGCGAGTGTGTCTTTGATGCGTAGTACGGCGTCGGCGGCGAGGTGGGGGTCGGTGAGTGTGTCGATCGGGTCGAGGTCGGTGAGGTCGGCCATGATCGGGTACCAGGTGGTGAACCAGCCGATCGAGCGTGAGAGGTCTGCTCCGGGGACGAGGGTTTCTTGGCGGCCGTGGCCTTCCATGCCGATGGTGACCGGCCGTGGCTCGAGGTGGTGGCGTGCGCGCCAGGTGCCGGTGGCGATGGTGACTGCGGTGAGGAGGATGTCTTCGACGCTGGCGGAGAGTGCGGCGGTGACGTTGTCGATCAGGGGCCCGGCCGGGATTTTCACGTCGATAGTTGTGACGGCGGCCTGGGTGTGGCGCTCCTGGTCGATTCCGGTCTCGCCGAACAGCGGGACGACCGCGTTCACCACCGTGCTCCAATGACCCAGTTGCTCGGTGACATCCTGCTCGGTCAGTGCGTGCGTCCAGGTGGTGATGGAGGTTCCGGCGGGGAGCAGGTCGGTGTCGGTGGCGCCGGTGTCGAGTGCCCAGGCGTGTGCGAGGTCGTCTTGAAGGATGCGCCAGGAGACTCCGTCGACGGCGAGGTGGTGGATGACCATGACGAGGCGGCCGGTGGTGTCACCGAAGTCGGTGTCGTTGGGGTTGGTGTCACCGGAGTGGGTGCACCACAGGGCGCGCCACAAAATCCCGTTCGTCGGATCGAGTTGCTCGGAGAGCCGTGTCGTCTCGGCAGTGACGTATGCAGGCCAGCGCGGTCCGGACCAGCCGTCGGTGAATTCGGTGGTGTCGAGTCGGGCGGTGACCTCGATCGGGGTGGCGGCGCCGGTGAAGTGTGGTGCGCCGGAGTTGTCGATGTCGAGGCGGCCCTGCAGGGTCGGGTGATGTCCGATGACGCGGGTGAGGATTCGGTGGAGGGTGTCGGTGGTGAGGTCGGGTGGGGTGGTGAAGACGAAGGATTGGGTGAAGTGGTCGAAGCCGGGTCGGTCTACGTAGCGGGCGGCGATGGGTTGCAGTGGTGCGGTGGTGACGGTGGTGGGTCCGGTTTCGGTGTGGGTCTGGGTGTGGGTGTCGGCGATTCGTGCCAGGGCGCTGATGGTGCGGTGGGTGAAGATGTCGGCGGCGGTGATGGTGATGCCGGCGCGGCGGGCTGCGGTGACGACTTGGATGGAGGAGATGGAGTCGCCGCCGAGGCGGAAGAAGTCGTCGTCGATCGACAGTGGGGTGTCGGTGGGCAGGTGCAGGATGTCGGAGAAGACGGTTGCGAGCACGGTTTCGGTGACCGTGCTCGGTGTGTGTCCGCCGGTGAGGGCTGCGGTGAGGTCTGGTGCGGGGAGCGCTCGGCGGTCGAGTTTGCCGTTGGGGGTGACCGGGACGGTGGTGATGGGGATGAAGACGGTGGGGATCATGTAGTCCGGTACCCGTGCGGTCAGATGCTCCCGCAGTTCGTCGTCGGTGACGTCGGTACCGACGTAATAGGCGGCAAGGTATTTGTCATTGCCGCCGGGGTGGTCGGCGGCGATGACGACCGCGGTCGAGACGGCAGGGTGCTGCTGCAGGACGACGCGGATCTCGTCGAGTTCGATGCGGAAGCCGCGGATCTTGACTTGGTCGTCGGAGCGGCCGAGGTAGTCGAGTTCACCGGCGTGGTTCCAGCGGACGAGATCACCGGTGCGATACAGACGCTGCCCGGATCCGGTAGCGACGAACCGGGACGCCGTCAGATCCGTGCGGCCGATGTAGCCGTCGGCGAGTTGGACACCACCGAGATACAGCTCTCCTGTCACCCCGACGGGTACCGGGCGCAGCCAGGTGTCGAGGACGTGGGTGGTTGTGTTGGCGACCGGTGTTCCGATGGGCACGGTCACCGCGTCGGCCAACGCAGACGCGTGGACGGGTGCTGCGGTGACGTCGACGGCGGCTTCGGTGGGGCCGTAGAGGTTGTGCAGTTCGGCGCCGAGGAAGAGTCGGTCGGCGTCGGCGGCGTTCGCGGCGGGGAGGGCTTCGCCGGAGAAGAACACTAGCCGCACCGACGCCAACCGGTCCGGGTCAGGAGTCGCCCCGAGGAATGCAGCGAGCATGGCGGGCACGAAGTGCAGGACGGTGATCTGGTGGCGGTCGATGACCTCGGCGAGATACGACGGGTCTTTGTGGCCGCCGTCTTTGGCGACGACGAGGGTGGCGCCGACGACGGCGGGGAGGAAGAATTCCCAGACCGAGACGTCGAAGACGGCGGGGGTTTTCTGCAGGATCCGATCACCGGGG
>NZ_NOXZ01000044.1:0-157347 GCF_002258225.1 Rhodococcus sp. RS1C4
ACGAACCGCTCCGCCGTCAACGAAAAACGATCATGATAACCACGAGCCACACCAGGACCCGACAAATACAACTCACCCACCACACCCACCGGAACAGGCTGCAGGCGCGAGTCCAGGACGAGCTGTTCCGAACCCGAGATGGGAGCGCCGATGTCGACACCACGATCGACCGTCAGTGGCTCGCTGACCGACGAGAACACCGTGGCCTCGGTCGGACCGTACGCATTGAACAGCGACCGCCCTGCACCCCACCGCTCGACAAGCTCCGCACTCGCTGCATCACCACCGGTCACCACGACCTGCAGATCGTCCAGACCCGACGGATCCACCGACGCCAACGCAGCAGGCGTCACGAACGCATGGGTCACCGACTCGCCCGACAACACTGCAGCCAACTCGGAACCGCCGTACACATCCGTCGGCGCGATCACCAGTGTGCCGGCGCCGCCGAAGGCCAGCAGCACTTCGAGCACCGACGCATCGAAGCTCGTCGAGGCGAACGCGAGCACACGTGAGTCGGTGGTGACCCGGAAGCGAGCCCGCTCCTCCTCCACGAAGTCGCCGAGTCCGCGGTGCGTGACCACCACGCCCTTCGGCACACCTGTCGATCCCGAGGTGTAGATCAGATACGCCGCATCGTCCAGCGACGGCACCGGACTCGGTGTTTCAGGCCTCGGTGTTTCAGGACTCGGTGTTTCAGGACTCGACACAGTCTCGGCAGCGACGAGGTTCGATTCGTCGAGCGAGACCCAATCCACCGAGGGCCCGGACTCGGCCAGTACGTCGATGTACTCCGACGTCGACACCCCTACCGCGACACCGGAATCCGACAGCATGTGCGCAAGGCGATCCGCCGGGTACGACGGGTCGACCGGTACGAATGCACCGCCGGCCTTGGCCACTGCCCACACGGCAATCACGTACTCCACCGAGCGACGCAATCCGACTGCCACGAACGAACCGACACCGACGCCGCGTGCGACCAACAGCTCGCCCAATGCAGTCGACCGAGAATCCAGCTCTCCGTAGGTCACCGGTGCACCCGAACCCGCAACCACCAATGCCTCGGCACTCGCCCCCGCGGCCTTCACCGCGGAGGCGAAGATCTCCGGCAACAACTGCCCGCCCACCGACGACGCACCGCGAACCGGGACCAGCGCAGCCCGCTCGGCGGACGTCAGAACATCGACGTCGCCGACCGGACGGGCCGGATCGGTGGCCGCGCTGCGCAGCAACGTCACGAGCCTGTCGAGATGCGCCTGCGCTCGGCCGTCGTCCGCTTCCGAGTCATGGACGAACCGAATCGACATACCGGCGGGAACGCCGAGCGCATCGAACGTCTCGTGCACGGTGACCACGACGTCGACCACATCGAGATCGTCGCCCAGGTCCTCGACTCCGAACGACAGAAGCACGCGGATCAAGTCCGCTTTCGTGGACCCCGCCGAGTTGACCGTCGCACCGACCGACTCCAGCGATGCGCCCGCGTGAGCCAGTGCAGCCGAATCGATGTCACGCAGCCGAGCACCGAGATCGGAGAACGACTCCGCTGCGTCGACCGACGACCGGAGGACGACGACGTTGCCGTCGGTCGATCGCGTACGCACGCCGATCGAGATGTCGGTTTCGTCGGCGAGTCGTGACAGCAGCACGGCCAATGCCGAGTGGACGGACACCAGCACGCTGGCGTTCTGGTGGTTGGCCGCCGACAACAGTCCGCGGTGGGTGGCGGCGTCGATCGACGCGGAGGCTGTCCTCGGAGTCGGAGCGCCCGTCCGTTCCCCAGTGGATGCTGCGCTGTCGAACCCGGCGAAACCGACGGGGCTGGGCGCGTCGGAGAGCACCGAGGTCCAGTAGTCGAGTTCGGAACGCTCGGCGCGCCGAATCCTTCCCACGTCCGCACTCGGGCGATGAACGGTATCGACCGCGTCGTGCGGGCTCGCTTCGACGAACGCGTCGACGACCTCGACGAACGTGCGGTGGTGACGGACGAGGTCCTCGTCGACGTAGCGATTCGGGTTTCCGCGGAAGTCCACGAACGTTCGTGCAGGGCTACCACTCTGGTAGATGTTGACCAGCAGGTCCTCGACCGGACCGGAAGTGACGATGTTGAATTCGCCTGCAATGGAACCGAGTTGGATCTGCTGGTGGAACAGCATCACGTTGACCATCGGACCCGTGAGGTCGGCGTCCCGGCCGCGCGTCGCGAGTTCGCGCCGAATGTCTTCGAGGCTGAACCTCTGGTGACGCAACGCACCCATGAGTTCCAGCTGCACCTGCTGTACGAGGTCGCCCACGGTGCCGTCGGGATCCACACGGATCGACAGCGGAGCGACGTTGACGAGCATGCCACCCGAACGACGGAGCAACGCGGTGGTTCTTGCCGACACTGGAATGTTGATCAGCACCTCGTCGCGCCCGGTGACCCTGGCGAGGTAGCACGCGAACGCGGCGATGACGACGGCCGCGGACGTCGCGCCCTTGGTCGCGTCCGATGCTTCGAGCGCATCGACGATCTCGGTGCGCAACGCTTCGCTCGACAGTGTGCTTGCCGCGACGGTCGCGCCGGGTGTGTTCGCGAGGGAAGCACCACCACGCGCGTGGCCGACGTGTTCGACCCAGTAGTCGCGGTCCGATTCGAATCGACCGGAGGAGCGGTACTCCTGGTCCAGCTGGTACAGCTTCTGCAGTTCGGCGGCTTTGGCCGGTGGCGGCTGTGTGCCTTCCTGCTCCGCGGTGTAGAGCTCCGCCGTCCGATTCACCATCGTCATGGCTCCGTAGCCGTCGAGCGCAACGTGGTGGATCTTGCTGTACCAGAGGTACCGGTCGTCCTCGACGTGAAGAATCCAGACGTCCACCAGGCGATCGGTGGTCACGTCGACCGGAGCGGTGTAGTTGCGATCGATCCACGTCTTCGCCGCGGCCATGGGGTCGTCCTCGGACCGCAGATCGAGGTAGTCGACCGAGTCGTCGATGCTGTGATCGATCACCTGCATCGGTTCGCCGTCGACCTCGAACAGACGGATGAAGGCGGACTGGAACTCATGGCCGGCTTGACGCGTCGACTTCCTCAACAACTCCAGGTCGAGGTCGCCCCGCAAGTCCACGTACTGCGCGATGCAGACAGGAACCGACGGCGCCAACTGCTGCGCGAACCACATTCCACGCTGAGCCGACGACAACGGGAACGGCTCCGATGCACCTCCCTCGGGAGGAAGTGATCCATGGGACTCGCCTGAGACCGCGGCGCGCATTCAGACACCTTTCCGAGTCGACGTCGAAAGAGACGACGAACGCAGCGAAGAATTGTCAGGGACAGTTGCCGAGGTACGTGCAGTCAACAGTCATTTCCGTTCCGAGCGTGGTTCAGCAACTGGGCCCTGGTCGAGTACAGGTCTATCGGTACGGCTATCCGCCTACCCGACCGTTCACAGTTGGTTCGTTGCGCGCTGCGGTCGGGATTGGGTTCGAAAAGAATGCCGAAAAAGGCTCGATGCCGGTTTTCGATACATTCGATGGACTTGGGGATTCATTTGGAGAAATTGGTTGAATTCGATAACCGAGCAGCGCACACATCATCGACGACCCCTCCCGTACGTACACGTCACCGACCGCGCAATTGCGGGAAATTGCGCGCCAACGATCAGTTGCGATCCAGGGACCACAGCGGTCTACAAACATACAATAAGAACCCGCCGGTTTTGTAGCGGATCACTATTGAAGAATCGAGCCTACGTCACGATTCGTTACACGAATCGCGCTCTCGAACAGGCCGACCAGGAATCCTCCGTCCGAATGACAGCTCGACATTCCCGAGAACCGCTCACGCTCGAATATCGGATTCGAAACCCTTTTCCTGCGCTTTTTCGGACTTCGAGTTTGTTCTTCTGCCGATCACTGCGGTGCCGATCACGAACGCCCCGGCCAGCACACACAGCAGATACTCCGGCCACGGACCCACTGCGGTGGCAATCGTCGTATCGGTCCGAAGAGCGACACGTTGAACGAGAACCTCCGGCACGAACAGATCGCTCGCTTGCTCGACATCGCCCCGCGGCGACACCGTCGCGCTGATTCCGCTCGTTGCGGCGACAACGACGTCGCGGCCGTGCTCGACCGCGCGAACACGGGACATGGCCAACTGCTGGTACGTCATCTCGGTGTCCCCGAAGGTCGCGTTGTTCGTGGGGATCGCGATGAACTGGGCACCCGATCGAACGGACTCGGTCAACGCTCGGTCGAACGCCACCTCGTAACAGGTTGCGATTCCGACTGCCACGCCCGCGGCGTGGACGACACCGTTACCCGTGCCTGGCACGAAATACCCGGCACGATCGGCATACTCGGAGAACAACCGGAAAAAACTTCGGTAGGGCAAGTACTCACCGAAGGGTTGAATGATCTTCTTGTCGTGTCGTTCACCCGGACCGTCGGCACCGTTCCAGGCGATCACCGAATTGGTGGTAGTCCTGTCGTCGTTGACCAGAACGGAACCGACCAGAATCGGAGCACCGACGGCCTCCGACGCCTCGGTGATCAGTGCCGCCGCGTCCGCGTTTCGCAACGGGTCTATGTCCGACGCATTTTCCGGCCACACGACGATGTCCGGTTCGGCCACTCGGCCCGCCGCCACGTCGTCGGCCAGGCGCAGCGTCTCGCGGACGTGGTTGTCCAACACCGCACGTCGTTGCGCGTTGAAGTCGAGGCCCAACCGAGGAACACTCCCCTGCACGGCCGCCACGGTGATGGATGGTTCGTCCCCGGACGCCTGCGCGGGCGCGAGGGTCGGCAACAGTGCGAGCGCGGCAACGGACGCGACCACGGTGGTAGCGGTGGCTGTTGCCCATCGGCCACGCGAACGTGGCCCGAGGATGCACGCCACGAGCGCTGCGATTCCGCATCCTGTCAACGCCACACCGAAACTCAGCAGCGGCGCTCCTCCGACACTCGCCAACGGCAGTAGAAACCCGTCCGGCTGGCCGAATGCGAGTCTGCCCCACGGAAAGCCCCCGAACGGAAACGACGACCGCGCCCACTCGACGAGACTCCATGCCAGGGCAATCGACAGTGGCCACCACCGAGACCTCCCGAGGACGGCTGCAAGGACGCCGAAGACACCGATGAACACGGACTCGGCGGCCGCCAGGGCCAACCAGGGCAACGGCCCGACGTACACGCCGATCCAGGGAAGCAGCGGGACGAAGAAGCCGAGGCCCGCCACGAATCCGTACCCGAAGCCTGCTTTCTTCGACGGGCGGTTCGAAGACCCGATACCCGACACGACCCCGACGAGGATCGCGACACCGACCGGGGCGAGGAACCACAGGTGCCGAGGCGGGAAGCTCGCGAACAGCAAGAGACCGGCGACAGCAGCGAGGACGGTGGAAACACCGACGCGCAGGAACGCGCGCGGATCACGCTTCATGGATCACTCGTCCGCGGTGCACCGTGCGCAGGCAACGAGGGCTCGGAGACTGCGGATCGAGGGCGGGCAGCGGGGGTACTCCGGCCCTCGGATCGGTAGACCACCGTGCAACCGAATCGGCGGGTGCGCGCACGACCAGCTCGTCGGCATCCCAGACTGCGTAGCTCGCGGGGGCACCGGGAAGCAGCGTACCTGCCAGACCGTCGCGCACACCGCCCGCTCGCCACGCACCTCTGGTGGCAGCCGAGAACGCCGCCCGAGGTGACACCGCGCTTCCTGGAGTGCGGTGTCCGACTGCGTATCGCAGAACGCCCCATGGATCGACCGTCGTCACCGGGGCGTCCGATCCGAATGCAAGGGACACACCTCTCGATGCGAGCGAGGCGAACGGGTTCAGCTCCCGCGCCCGCTCCACGCCGAGTCTGGATGCGTAGAGGGCGTCGTCACCACCCCACAACCCGTCGAAGGCCGGTTGCATGCTGGCGATCACCCCGAGAGACGCAAGAACGTCCGCCTGCGCGTCCGACACCATCTCCAGGTGCTCTATCCGGTGCCCGAGCGCAGCTACCGCCGGACCGCCGAACACCTCGGCGGTCCGGAGCAGCGCCGCGGTGACAGCGCCGACGGCACCGTCCCCGATTGCATGAAATCCCGCCTGGATGCCGGCTTCGGTACACGCGGACAGATGAGCGGCGATGGACTCGACGTCCTGGAAGGCGATGCCGGTGCCGTCATGGTCGGCGTACGGCTCGGTCAGCCACGCCGTGTGGGAGCCGATGGATCCATCGACGAACAGGTCCCCGCCCAGCGCGGCCGCACCCGTCGACGAGAGCAGCTCGCGGGCGTGCTCAGCGCTGGTGGCCAGTTCGCCCCAATAGCCGCGGACCTCGACACCGTGCTGCGTCGCCGACAACTCGGCGAAGTCGGTGGCGCCCGAGATGTCCGGGCCCGCGCACTCGTGAACCGCGCAAATACCCTGGGCTGCAAACAGATCCAGTGCCGCGAGCCGGGCCCGCGTGCGCAGCCGCGGGCCGATCAATGCCCGAGCAGTGGACCGGACCGCGTGATGGGCGTCGGCCGTGACCGGCTCCTGCGGGTCGAACCCCAACTGGGAGCTCGTGAGTCCGCTGGCAGTCCGAAGGGGCGTCGAGCAGGCGGCCGAATGTGCGTCGATCCGTGACAGGTACACGTTTCGGCCGGGCGCAATCCCGTCCAGATCGGCAGTGGTCAGCGCCCCGCCATCGCCCCACGTCGAATCGTCCCAACCTTGTCCCCACACCACATCGTCGGATGTCTGCTCGACGTGCCGCCGGATTCGGTCCAGGCAGTCGGCCCGAGTCGCAGCTCCCGTCAGATCCAGTCCGACGACGGACAACCCGAGTGCCGTCGTGTGCACGTGCGAATCGACGAACGCAGGCGCGACGAATGCGCCTGCGAGATCGATTTCCTCGGCGCCCGGATGCAGGGCTCTGCCCGTGCGATCCTCGCCGGTCCATGTCACGACACCGTCGGTGACGGCCATCGCCGTTGCGTCGGGTGCCGTCGGGCTGTAGATCCGTCCACCGAGGAGCAGTTGGGTACTCACGACAGACCAGTCTGCCCTCAGCGAGTGGGCTTCTGGAAATCCTGAGGCTGAGCTTCGATGATCGCCCCGGACGGCCGCGGGCCCGTCGAATCCGGGACGACCTCGCCGTCGATGACCGTCGGCCGCATCCGCGCCGTGGTCGCGGCGACAGTGGGCATCCACCGCGCTGCGGCGAGCAGGACCAACGGACGCAACGCCCACCTCGTGAACGGCAGCAGGAGCAGGATGCCGAAGAGCGACGTCACCAAGCCGGGCACGAACATCGCCACCGCGCCTATGGCGAACAGCACACCGTCCGCGACTGCGACACCGGGCGCACGCTCACCACGTCCGGCGGCGCGCAAGCCGTCCATCACCCGGCGTCCCTGAGAGCGGACCAGGATCAAGCCGACAGCCGACCCCGCCAGCAACAGCAGCACGGTCCACAGCACACCGATGGCGCTTCCTACTGCGACCAGGGCAGCTACCTCGACGATCACGTAAAGAAGAAAGAGAGCAAACACCGTCGTTCCTTTCGTTGCCTGTAGCGACAACGAACGAAGTGGTCTGGAATACTCCCGACCCCCGAGAGGTCTTCGTTTTTTATCAGGAACCGAGGCGCCCTACGACCCAGGACGAACGAGTCCGGTCTCGTAGGCGAGCACCACAGCCTGCACTCGGTCACGTAGACCGAGCTTCGTGAACATGCGACCGACGTGGGTTTTGACCGTCGCCTCGGACAAACCGAGCCGTTGCGCGATCTCGGCGTTCGACAATCCCGTCGCCAGCAGCTCGAGGACTTCGCGTTCGCGATCGGTCAAAGCGTCGAGCATCGCTGGATCACGCAACGGGGTGGCCTCGTCCGCGACCATTCTCGTCAGCAATCGCTTGGTGACCTTGGGCGAGACGACGGCATCTCCCCCGGCGATGCTGCGGATGGCGGACACCAGATCGTCCGGTGGAGTGTCCTTGAGGAGGAACCCGCTCGCACCGGCGCGGATCGCGCCAAGCACATGCTCGTCCAGATCGAAGGTCGTCATCACCAGCACCCGCGAGTGCGACGCCGAGGACGTGATCTGCTCGGTCGCCTCCACGCCGTCGATGCCGGGCATCCGTACGTCCATCAGAACGACGTCGGGCTGCAGGTCGGCCACCGCCTCCAACGCCGCTTTGCCGTCGGCGGCCTCACCGACGACGTCGATGTCCTCCTGCGCGTCGAGCACCATCGTCAGTCCCATACGCATGAGTTCCTGGTCGTCGACGATGAGAACGGATATCGGCACCTGCACAACCTATCTTCACTCGAGCGGTAGCTCTGCTCGTACTCGCCACCGACCGTCCGACATCCTGCCCGCGTCCAACGTTCCGTGCAGAACTGCGACCCGCTCCCGCATACCCAGCAAGCCGTTTCCCGTCCCTTCGACGGCGATGGGCGGGGCACCGACACCGCTGTTGAGAATCTCGACGAGCACGTCCTCGTCGCGACGGATCACCGACACCGACGCTTTCGGGGCGTGTCCACCGTGCCGAAGCACGTTCGTCAGCGATTCCTGGACCAGCCGGTGGACACCCAGGCTGATCGCCGGACTGATGTCGTCGAGATTGCCGGTCTGCTCCAGCTCCACGTTCAATCCGGCCCTCGACATCATGTCCACCACCTTCGCGAGGCCGGCGGTGCCGTACATCGGCATGTCGTCCGCGTGCGGGTTGGTGCGCAGAAGCGCAACCGTGCGCCGTAGTTCGGCGAGAGCCGCGCGTCCCGTTGCGGAAATGTTCGCCACAGCCTGCTCGGCACGTTCGGGATCCTTCCGGATCGCGTAGGACGCACCGTCCGCCTGGACGACCATCACGCTCACTCCGTGGGCGATCACGTCGTGCAGCTCTCGTGCGATGCGGGTGCGCTCCATCGCCACCGCATCCTCCGCCCGCCGATCACGGTCGTACTCCGCGACGGCGAGCCGTGCCTCGACCGCCTCGTCGTAGGCACGACGTGCGCCGAGGAACTCCGCCGCCAGCCAGGCCAGCGCGTACATCAGCACCGTGAACAGAATCGACGTGAACGGATCCTGATCGAGGAAGACCAACGACACCATCCCGTCGACGGCCACAGCAACGAGGTAGATCGCACCCTCGCGCCGACCGACGTACGCCACCAGCGTGTACAGCATGATCGGAAGCGCGAGCAGCGACGGATGCAGACTGGTCGTGTCCCCCAGCGCATGTCCGGTGAGAACACTCAGGATGGACACGATCAGTACCGCTCCGGACACTGTTCGCGGGTGTCGCCTGCGCCACGCGACCGGAGCCGACACAGCGACGGCGACCAGCACGAACAAAGGCCACAGCACATCCGTGGCCGAGCCGATGAACACTATGGCGTCGGTCAGGAACAACGCGCAGGCCAGAAGAGAATCCGCGACGAAGGGCTTGCCCCTGAGCCACAGGCTGAATCTGCGCATGTGATTGAGTTTGCCGTATGACGGCTGCCGACTGGGGATTGCTCATGGTTGCCGCGTTCAGCGCCGGTTGGGTCGATGCCGTCGTCGGAGGCGGCGGCCTCATTCTGCTTCCGGCACTGCTCGTCGTCGCCCCTGGATTGTCCGCACAAGCCGCTTTGGCGACGAACAAGATGACCGCGGTGTTCGGAACGTGCGCAGCCGTCGTCACCTTCGCTCGCAAGATAAAGATCGAATGGCGAGTGATGGCGCCTGCAGGCCTTGCCGCAGCCGTCACGTCGGCATGCGGTGCGGCCGCAGTCTCTCTCATCGACCGCGACCTGTTCATTCCGATCATCATGGTCGTCCTCGTGGGAGTCGCCATCCTGGTGACGGCGCGGCCGACGATCGGCACTGTGGCAGCCCACAATCCACCGAGTCGACGCAAGTTTCTCGTGGTGGTCTTCCTGGCGGCGGGTGCATTCGGCTTCTACGACGGAATCCTCGGACCGGGCACCGGCACGTTCTTCATCATCGCGTTCGCCACCCTGCTCGGTACCGAGTTCGTCCGCAGTGCGGCGATGGCGAAAGTGCTGAACCTCGGTTCCAACGTAGGCGCTTTGGCCTTCTTCGCGATCACTGGCCACGTGCTGTGGCAATTGGGTGCTGCGATGGCCGTGTGCAATGTGATCGGCGCGCTGCTCGGGTCGAGGACCGCACTGTCGAGGGGATCGGGGTTCGTCCGAATCGTGCTGTTGGTGGTCGTGATCGGCATGGTTGTCCGCCTGGGATGGCAACAGTTCGGCTAATCTCCATCCCTGTGACCCTGCCTCCGCACACGCACACACGCACCGTCGATGCGGATTTTCTCGAACTCCCTCTGAAAGCACTGGCCGGTGCCGCACTGGAGGCGGCGAAGCGAGCCGGGGCATCCCACGCGGACTTCCGAGTCCACCGATTGGTCACCCAGTCACTGAACATGCGCGACAGCATCGTTCAGTCGGCGGTGGACAGTTCGGAGATCGGTCTCGCGGTCCGTGTGGTCGTCGACGGAACGTGGGGGTTCGCGTCCGAATCCGAACTGTCGGAAGCGTCTGCGTCGAAGGCAGCGCAGTCCGCTGTTGCAGTCGCCCGGGCACTGCGATCGCTCAACCGCGAATCCGTCGAACTGGCCGACGAACCCGTGTACCGCGACGCGACGTGGGTGTCCCCCTACACCGTCGATCCGTTCTCGGTCCCGACGACGGAGAAAGTAGAGCTTCTCGCCGCCTACTCGGATTCCCTCCGCACCGCCGAGGGCATCGATCACGTCACTGCGTCCGTCCTGCAGGTCAAGGAGCAGGCGTTCTACGCCGATCTCGCCGGCAGCTCCATCACCCAGCAGCGGATTCGCCTGCACCCACAGTTCGAGGCCACCACCGTCGACCACGAGGCAGGCGCGTTCGAGACGATGCGCACGTTGGCACCTCCCACCAGTCGCGGATGGGAGTATCTCGGCGCCGGCAGCACCTGGGACTGGTCCGACGAACTGGAGCGGATTCCTTACTGGTTGTCGGAGAAGGTGAAGTCTCCGACGGTCACCCCCGGCAATCTGGACCTGGTCATCGACCCGACCAACCTGTGGCTCACCATCCACGAATCGATCGGCCATGCAACCGAATACGATCGTGCCATCGGATACGAGGCCGCCTACGCGGGCACGTCGTTCGCCACGCCGGACAAGTTGGGGACGCTGAAGTACGGCAGTGACCACATGCACGTCACTGCGGATCGCACCGAACAGCACGGACTCGCGAGCATCGGATACGACGACGACGGTGTCGCCGCGCAGCAGTGGGACCTGGTCAAGGACGGCGTACTGGTCGGCTACCAGCTCGACCGCGTGTTCGCCCCCAGACTCGGCCTGCCTCGTTCCAACGGCTGCTCGTACGCCGACTCGCCGCACCACGTACCGATCCAGCGCATGGCCAACGTGTCGCTTCGACCGGACCCCGACACCGATCGCACAGTCGACGATCTCGTAGCCGAAGTCGAGGACGGCATCTACATCGTCGGCGACAAGTCCTGGTCCATCGACATGCAGCGGTACAACTTCCAGTTCACCGGCCAACGCTTCTTCAGGATCAGGAACGGCCGGCTCGACGGCCAGGTTCGCGACGTCGCGTATCAGGCGACGACAACCGATTTCTGGGGTTCGATGGACCTCGTCGGCGGCAAGTCCACGAGGCGGCTCGGTGGTGCGTTCAACTGCGGCAAGGCACAACCCGGGCAGGTCGCGGCGGTCAGCCACGGATGCCCGGCTGCACTGTTCCGCGGTGTCAACGTGCTCAACACTCGATCGGAGGCAGGCCGATGATCGCCGGACACGAGGTGATCGAACGTGCACTGTCCGCGGCGACGGTCGACGAGACGATCGTGATCGTCACCGATTCCAGCGAGGCCTCGCTTCGCTGGGCCGGCAACTCGATGACCACCAACGGCATCTCGACGCTTCGACGCTGGACGGTGATGTCGATCGTCCGCACCGACGCAGGGGCACGCGCCGCGACCGTGTCCTCCACGTCGGTGGATCCAGCGGACATCGCGGGCGTCGTCGCCGCAGCGGAACGAGCAGCGCGCGCGGCCGGTGTCGCCGAGGATGCGATGCCGCTTCTGACGGGCACCAGCGTGCCGGACGGCTGGGAGGCACCGTCGCAGCGAACGAACATCGACGTGTTCGGTTCGCTCACCGGTGGCCTGTCGTCGGGGTTCGACGGCACCGACCAGCTCTACGGATTCGCACACCACCAGGTGGAGACGGTGTGGCTGGGAAGTTCGACCGGGATCCGCAAGCGATACACCCAACCGACAGGATCGGTGGAGATCAACGGCAAACGCGGTGACGCCAGCGCGTGGGTCGGCACCGGGACCACGCGGTTCGACGACGTCGCGGTGGACTCACTGCTGGCCGATCTGTCCACGCGCCTGGACTGGGCCGACACACGCGTCGACCTCCCGGCAGGACGGTACGAGACGATACTGCCTCCGTCGGCAGTCGCCGATCTGATGATCTATCTCATGTGGACGATGGAGGGTCGGGGCGCCCAGGAAGGACGCACCGCATTGTCGCGCGCCGGTGGAACTCGCATCGGAGAGAAACTCGGCACTCTCGACCTGACATTGTTCTCCGATCCCGCGGCACCCGGCCTCCAGTACTCGCCGTTTCTGGCGACGGCATCGTCCAACGACTCGGTGTCACTGTTCGACAACGGGCTGCCGACCTCACGCGTCGACTGGATCGCCGACGGCGTGATCAATGCCCTCTCCTATCCCCGCTTCGCAGCCGAGGAGTACGCGACTCCCGTGACCGCGCCCGGGGACAACCTGATCCTCACCGGTGGCGACACGTCCATCGAGGACATGATCGCCGGGACCGAACGTGGTCTGCTTTTGACCACGCTGTGGTACATCCGCGAGGTCGATCCCGCGACGCTGCTGCTGACCGGCTTGACACGAGACGGCGTCTACCTGGTCGAGGACGGCGAGGTCGTCGGATCGACGAACAACTTCCGTTTCAACGAAAGCCCGCTCGACCTGCTCCGACGAGCAAGCCAAGCGGGCATCAGTTCGCCGACACTACCTCGGGAATGGAAGGACTGGTTCACGCGAACAGCGATGCCGCCGTTGCGCATTCCGGACTTTCACATGTCCTCGGTCAGCGCGGCCCAGTAGTCGTCGACACCTACTCGGCCGGTCCCGACACCTCGAGTGCGATGTTGTCGGGGTCGCGGAACTCGAGGATCGCGAGGCCGGGGCCTCCGCTCTTGATTCCCTCGTGCGCGATACCCAATCGGTCGAGAGTGTCCACCGCATCCTGCAGCGCCTGCCGACTGTCCACGCCGAAACTCAGGTGATCGAGCCCCGCACGGTCCGCGTCGAAGTTGTCGTCGTCCGGTGCGACCGGACGGAGACCGAACAATCCGCCGGGGAACTGGTAGATGACTCCACCGAACAGAAACCACAGGGATTTCTTGGTCTCCTCGTCGGCATTCGGGTCGTACTCGAACGCCACATCGAAACCGAACACGTCGTCGTAGAACTTTCGCGACACGTCGATGTCGCTGACCGTGAGCCGGACATGATGGAAATCCGTAGCTGCAATCGGCACGGTGCTTCTCCGCTCTGGTGGTCTCTGCCACCCGTTGTTGGTCCTCTATCCGACACCGCCCTGCCTGTCGTCCGCAGGCCGCCGACGTACATGTACCCACTTGCGCATATCGGAATCAGACCGAACGGGATCAGGTGACACCGCGTCACGCGGACCCGTCGTACACCTGAACTCCGCCCAGATAGGTCGCGAGAACGTCCAGGTCCGCGATGGTCTCCGGTGGGACGTCACGGGGGTCGGCGGACAGAACGACGAAGTCCGCGTACTTGCCGACCTCGATCGATCCGATGACGTCGTCGGAGAACAACTGCCAGGCGGCATCGATGGTCTGCGCGCGGATGGCCTGATCGACCGTCAGGCACTCTTCCGGGGCGGACACCGATCCGCTGGGCGTCGTTCTGGTCACCGCCACGGCGATGTTGCGCAGCGGTTCCTCGGGTGTGACCGGCGGGTCGTTGTGCAGCGAAATCCTCATGCCTGCTGCGACGGCAGACCCGGCAGGCATCCAACGGCTACCGTGCTCGGGACCGAACAGTCCGTCCACCAGGACGTCTCCCCAGTAGTGGATCTGATCGACGAACAGACTGCACGTGACACCGAGAGCCACAGCACGCCTCAACTGATCCTGCCGGATCGCGCCGACGTGTTCGAGCCGAAGCCGGTGATCGGAACGAGGATGACGGCGAAGCACACTGTCGTAGACATCGAGAATCGTGTCGATCCCGTTGTCTCCCATCACGTGACACGCGATCGGCCAGCCGCGCGGGAAGTAGGCGTCGACGATCTCGGTCAGTTGTTCGTGGGTGTAGTTGGCGTGTCCGCAGGACCCGGGTTCGACGCCGATGCTGCGGGTCGCGTCGGTGTCCAGGTACGGGAACGACAGATCTATGTTGCCGATCCACGGCGAGCCGTCCACCCAGATCTTGATTCCGGTGTGCCTGATCATGTCGTCCCCAGCCCCGGGATCGGTGCTCGCCGTCATCGCCGGACTCGACATCTCGTAGGTCCGGAGCCGGACGGTCAACGCTCCGGACTCCTCGAACCCGGCCACCAGCGGCCCGAATTTCGGGTCGTACGCCATCTCGGAACACGTCGTCAGGCCGGCACGGTTCAGCCGTGCACATTCAGCGGCAAGCATGGCCGGATAACCCCCTGCGGTCATCGCACCCGCGACGAGCGGAAACACCGCTCCGGTTTCCCGCGCGGTCCCGTCCAGCTCGCCGTCGACGTCTCGGCCGTACGCCGCGCCTTTGGGGTCGGGGGTGTCTCGATCCAGACCCAGGCTCCGTGCTGCTGCCGAATTGAAGAACGCGAGATGCCCGGAATTGTGCAGAACGACCAGGGGTGTTGCCGGCGCGATCGAGTCCAGCCAGTCCAGTGTCGGATCGGGAAGTCCGTGCTGCAACAGTGCATCCCAGCCGCTGAGGAACGCTCCGTCGTCACCGCGTCTGGCGACTTCGCTCCGTATCGCGTCCAGGATTTGCGTCGGATCGGTCATCGTCACCGGGCGGATGTCGACCATCCGATCCGAGAGCACCAACGCTTCCATGAGCGGATGACCGTGGGCCTCGACGAGCCCCGGCAGCACGCATCCGTCGCCGACGTCGATCACCCGGGTGGCGGGACCGACGAGAGGTTCTGTTTCGGCCCGAGAGCCGACGGCCACGATTCGGCCGCCTCTCACACCGACGGCTTCGGCGGTGGGAAAGGATGGATCGACCGTCAGAATGCGGCCGAGAAGTACCAGGTCTGCGTCACCGAAGTCCGACATGAGCGCCAGTATGGCGCCCGGCGCGGGCAATCACCGCCACATTCGAAGCGACTACGCGCCGTGACCGCCGGATCTCACCCGATCATGATGGGACGACGGAAATGCCGACCGTCCCCGATTTGCCACGACGCAGTGAACTGCCCTTCACCGTCAGCCATCCGAGGATGCCGTACTTCGACGCGATCGCCGCACGTGCCTGCTCGGTACCTGCCGCATCGAGGATCTCGGCGACGCCGTCCACCGCCGCGCCTTCGACCTTGCCACGCGCAGTGCACGGCGCAACCGTCACCTTCGCGTTTCGCTTGATCCGCTTGACCTTCCACGAGTCCGTCGTCGTCCACACCAGCAGCCGGTCGCCGTCGCGCGCCCCCCACAGCGGCGTCGCGACGGGCGTGCCGTCCTTCTTGAACGTGGTGAGCGAAACGTACTTGCCGTCGGCGATCTCCTGGAACGTGGCCATGCCGACCAGGATACGGCTATTCGCCCTCGAGGTCGCCTTCCGTTTCCAGGTAGACCTGGCGCAACCCATCGAGGATGTGCTGGTCCGGTTCCGCCCACATCTTGCGTTCGACGGCCTCGAGCAGCCTTTCGGCGATGCCGTGCAGCGCCCACGGGTTGGACTGCTGCATGAACTTCTGATTCTGCTCGTCCAACACGTACGTCTCGGCCAGCTTCTCGTACATCCAGTCCGCGACGACGTCGGTGGTGGCGTCGTACCCGAACAGATAATCGACGGTCGCCGCCATTTCGAATGCGCCCTTGTATCCGTGCCGACGCATCGCCTCCAGCCACCGCGGGTTGACGACGCGTGCACGGAACACGCGTGCGGTCTCCTCCGACAACGTGCGGGTCCGCACCGACTCCGGTCGCGTGCTGTCGCCGATGTATGCCTCGGGCGACTTCCCCGTCAGAGCGCGGACGGTGGCGACCATGCCGCCGTGGTACTGGAAGTAGTCGTCGGAATCGGCGATGTCGTGCTCACGCGTGTCGGTGTTCTTGGCAGCCACGGCAATTCGTTTGTACGCCGTGCGCATGTCGTCCGACGCAGGAACGCCGTCGAGTCCGCGTCCGTACGCGAACCCACCCCAGGTCGTGTAGACCTGGGCCAGATCCTCGTCGCTCCGCCACGTCTTGCTGTCGATCAGCTGAAGCAGACCCGCACCGTAGGTGCCCGGCTTCGAACCGAAAATGCGCGTCGTGGAACGACGTTCGTCACCGTGCTCGGCGAGGTCCGCCTGCGCGTGCGCACGCACGTAGTTCTGCTCCGCCGGCTCGTCCAACGCAGCTACCAGACGAACCGCGTCGTCGAGCAACGCCAGAACGTGTGGGAAGGCGTCACGGAAGAACCCACTGATGCGAACGGTCACGTCGATGCGCGGCCTACCGAGTTCTTCGAGGTCGATGACCGCAAGCGTGGTGACACGGCGCGACGCTTCGTCCCACACCGGCGACACACCGAGGAGCGCGAAGACCTCGGCCACATCGTCTCCCGACGTGCGCATCGCCGACGTGCCCCACACCGACAACCCGACCGATTTCGGCCACTCGCCGTGATCCTTCCGGTACCGAGCCAGCAGCGACTCCGCCATCGCCTGCCCGGTTTCCCAGGCCAGCTTCGACGGCACGGCCTTGGGGTCGACCGAATAGAAGTTGCGCCCGGTGGGGAGCACGTTGATCAAGCCGCGCAACGGCGAACCGCTGGGGCCCGCAGGGATGAATCCACCGTCGAGGGCGTGCAGAACCTGCTCGATCTCGCGCGAGGTACCGCGCAGACGCGGGACCACCTCGGCCGCGGCGAACTTCAGAATCTCGGCAACGGTGGGGCCGTGGTCCCCGGCGACTTCCTCGGCTCGGGACGGATCCCACTGCGTGAGCTGCATCGCCGAAACCAGACCGTGAGCGATCGACTCGACCTCGTCGACTCGGACGCGCTCCTCGTCGCCGTCCTCACTGAGCCCGAGAGCCTCGCGCAAGCCGGGAACCGACTGCTCGCCGCCCCACATCTGACGAGCCCGGAGCATCGCCAGAACGAGCACGACCTCGGCGTCGCCGACGGGTTCGGACCCGAGCACGTGGAGACCGTCACGGATCTGTACGTCCTTGATCTCGCACAGCCAACCATCGACGTGCAGAAGCATGTCGTCGAACACTTCTTCGTCGGGCCGTTCCTCGAGCCCCAGATCGTGGTGCATCTGAGCAGCCGTCATGAGCGTCCAGATCTGCTGGCGGATAGCAGGCAGCTTCGCTGGATCGAGCGCCGAGATGTTCGCGTGCTCGTCGAGCAGTTGCTCGAGACGTGAGATGTCGCCGTAGCTCTCCGCGCGCGCCATCGGAGGAATCAGATGGTCGACGAGAGTCGCGTGTGCGCGCCGCTTCGCCTGGGTGCCCTCACCCGGATCGTTGACGAGGAACGGATAGATGAGCGGCAGGTCACCGAGAGCTGCGTCGGTTCCACACGAGGCGGACATGCCGAGAGTCTTACCCGGCAGCCATTCGAGGTTGCCGTGCTTGCCGAGGTGCACCATCGCGTCGGCTCCGAAACCGCCGTTCTCCGCGGACGCCTGAATCCAGCGATACGCCGCCAGATAGTGGTGGCTCGGAGGCAGATCCGGGTCGTGGTAGATCGCGACCGGCTTCTCGCCGAATCCACGCGGCGGCTGAACCATGATGACGACGTTGCCGAACTGCATTGCGGCGATGACGATCTCGCCTTCGGGATCGACCGACCGGTCCACGTACATATCGCCCGGAGCGGGACCCCAATGTTCCTCGACTGCCGACGTGAGATCCTCGGGTAGTTCCTCGAACCAGTTCCGGTACTGCGCGGCCGAGATACGGATGGGGTTGCCCTCGAGCTGCTCGGAGGTGAGCCAGTCCGGATCCTGACCGCCGCGCGCGATCAGCGCGTGGATCAGAGCGTCACCGTCACGCGCTGCGAGACCCGGAATGGCGTCGGGACCGTCCAGTGGACCCAGATCGTAACCTGCGGTGCGCATCTCGGACATCAAGGCGATCGCACTGGCCGGAGTGTCGAGGCCGACGGCATTGCCGATCCGGGCGTGCTTGGTCGGGTACGCCGAGAACATCAGCGCGATCCGCCGGTCCGCCGCCGGAATGTGCCGAAGCCGTGCGTGACGTACGGCGATACCCGCGACGCGCGCCGCTCGTTCGTGATCGGGAACGTACGTGGTGAGTCCGTCGTCGTCGATCTCCTTGAACGAGAACGGAACGGTGATGAGTCGGCCGTCGAACTCGGGAACGGCCACCTGGGTGGCGACGTCGAGCGGCGAAAGGCCGTCGTCGTTCTCCTCCCACGTCGCGCGACTGCTTGTCAGACACAGTCCTTGCAGAATGGGAACGTCGAGGGCGGCGAGTTCGGCGACGTCCCACGCCTCGTCGTCTCCGCCTGCCGACGCACCTGCGGGTTTGGTGCCCCCGGCCGCCAACACGGTCACGATCATCGCGTCGGCGGACTTCAGAGTGTCGAGCAGCGCGGGTTCGGCGGTGCGCAACGACGCGCAGAAGATGGGAAGCGCGCGGGCACCCTTGGCTTCGACGGCAGCGCTCAGAGCTTCGATGTACGCCGTGTTCCCGGCGAGATGCTGGGCGCGGTAGTACAGAATCGCAACGACAGGAGCGGAGCCTGCGGAGTGACCAGTAGAGACAGGAGCGGAATTTGTGTCGCGGCTGGGTTGACGGTCGAGGGTGCCCCAGGTGGGGGTGTGCATCGGCGCCGCGAATCCGTGTCCGGTCAGCAGCACGGTGTCGGAGAGGAATGCGAAGAGCTGGGCGAGGTTGTCCGGCCCGCCTTCGGCGAGGTAGTTGTGGGCCTGCGCGGCGACGTTGCCGGGAACGGTGGACAGTTCCATGAGTTCGGCGTCGGGTGCCTGTTCTCCGCCGAGAACGACGACGGGGAGTCCGGTCGCGAGGACTGCGTCCACGCCTTCTTCCCACGATCTCTTCGATCCGAGGATGCGGAGCACGATCAGATCGGCGCCGTCGGCCAGGGACGGGACGTCGGCGGCGAGGAGCCGCGAGGGGTTGCCCCACCGATAGTCGGCACCGCTGGCGCGCGCGGACAGCAGATCGGTATCCGAGGTGGACAGCAGCAAGATCACGGGTAACACCCTCCTGGGGTTTTCGCGCCCCTGGTCGTTCTACGTGGCGGCTTCGGAGAGGGTCTGGCTGTGACAGTGGCGCGACCGCACCGGACTTGCACCGGATTTCCTCTCGGCCGAAGCCTTCTGGTGGGGAATGCTACCCAAGTGAATCCGCTGCCGTGTCCACCCGTTCGCTCGTAGCATCGACGGATGGATGCTCGGGACATACGCAGCGCGTACCTGCAGTTCTTCGCCGACCGTGGCCATCGGCCGATCGAACGAGCGTCGCTGGTGCCCGTGGGCGATCCGACGACCCTGTTCAACGGCAGCGGTATGCAGCAGCTACTCCCCTATCTACTGGGTGCCGAACACCCCGAGGGGACGCGTCTGACCGACAGTCAGCCGTGCGTTCGCGTACAGGACATCGAGGAGGTCGGCGACAACCGGCACACGACGTTCTTCGAGATGCTCGGAAACTGGAGTCTGGGCGACTACTTCAAGGATCAGCAGATTCCGCGGTTCTGGGAGTTCCTCACCGGTGTCGTCGGTCTCGATCCCGCCCGGATCTTCGTGTCGTGTTTTGCCGGCGACGAGCGGTATTCGATACCGAAGGACACCGAGAGCGCCGACGTGTGGGCGTCGATGTTCGCCGCAGCGGGCATCGACGCGGACCGTGTCGATCTCGGTACGGAGGAACACGGCGGCCGAGTCGGTAGCAACGGGGCCAGGATCGCGTTCTACGGCGCGAAGAACTGGTGGTGCCGCGCGGGCTCGGCCGATGCGATGCCGGTCGGGGAACCCGGCGGTCCGGATTCCGAGGTGTTCTACCTCTATCCCGACGTTCCTCACGACACGGCGTACGGCGAGTTCTGCCACCAGAACTGCGATTGCGGGCGCTACATCGAACTCGGCAACTCGGTGTTCATGCAGTACGTGCGCACCGCAGACGGATTCGGCACGCTGCCGCGGCGCAACGTCGATTACGGAGGCGGACTCGAACGCATAGCGGCCGCGGCGATCGACAGTCCCGACGTGTTCCGCAGCTCGCTGCTGTGGCCGATAGTCGAACAGTTGGAAGCTCTGACCGGTGCGACGTACGCCTCGCACACCGCGGCCATGCGGGTGGTGGCCGATCACCTGCGCGGTGCGGTGTTTCTCGCGGTGGACGGAGTGCGACCCGGCAACAAGGAACAGGGGTACGTGATGCGCCGGTTGATTCGGCGCGCCGTTCGATTCGCGTTCGACCTCGGCGTGGAGCAGAACTTCGTGCAGGACGTGGTCCCGACGATCGCCGGGTTGTACCGCAGTGCGTATCCCGAGGTGGACCGGCTGCACGACGAAGTCGTCGCCGTCCTCGTCAAGGAGGAGAGGGTCTTTCGGCAGACTTTGCGGCGGGGGCTGCGAGAGCTGGCCAGAATGGCCGACGGACCCATCACCGGGGAGGAACTGTTCGTCCTCTACGACACCTACGGGTTTCCGGTCGAGCTCAGCGTCGAGGAAGCCAGAACCCGTGGACTCACCGTCAGTGCCCGATGGCGTACGGAGTTCGACGCGAAGATGCGCGAGCAGCGCGAACGCTCCCGCGCCGCCAACAAGATGCACTTGTAGCCTGAAGAAGTGAGTTCGACCGATCCCCGAGCCGTCCCGGACAAGTGCCCGGGCGCCCTGTCCATGCACCAGGCTGCCGACGGCTCGCTGGCTCGCGTGCGTCTACCGGGCGGAGTGGTCACTCCGGCGCAGATGCTCGTTCTCTCCGGCGCTGCGACCGAGCTGGGCAACGGTTCGATGGAGTTGACGTCGAGAGGCAATGTTCAATTTCGCGCTGTGTCCGACGGAGACGAGCTTGCACGTCGGCTGTCCGACGCAGGTCTGTTGCCGTCACCGACGCATGAACGAGTGCGCAACATCCTCGCATCGCCACTGACCGGTCGAGTCGGGGGAATCGCAGACGTACGCGACTCGATCGGCCGACTCGACGCCGCCCTGTGCGCGCGGCCGGCATTGGCCGAACTTCCGGGCCGCACACTGTTCGCGCTGGACGACGGCCGAGGCGACGTTCTCTCGGCGCGCCCGGATTTCGCGGCAGCGGCCGTATCCCCCGAACATCACCTTTCCGGCGATCCAGCGGACGAGAGGGCCCGGTACGCGCTGGTTCTCGCGGGCCGGGACACGGGTGTTCGCATTGCCGAAGGCGATGTCGTCGACGTACTGCTGGCGTCCGCTCAGGCGTTCGTGGATCTGCGAACCTCCGAATGGCGGCTGAGCGAGCTCTACGACGGACCCGAACGAGTGCTTGCGGCCCTCGGCTCGACTCCGACCACGGAGAGCCGCCTCGAGGTGGGGACGTCGTCGACTCCCCCGGTCGGCTGGCTACCGCAGAACGACGGCCGGGTAGCTCTCGGCGGAGCGCTCGCCCTCGGTACGTTGGACGGCCGACTCGCGGAGTTCCTGGCGGCGATCGACAGACCGTTGGTGCTCACCCCGTGGCGCAGCGTGGTGGTGTGCGATCTGGACGAGGACATGGCCGACACCGTGGTGCGTGTTCTCGCACCCATGGGTCTGATCTTCGACGAGAACTCACCCTGGATCGACGCCAGTGCCTGCACCGGCTCCCCCGGGTGCGAGAAGTCGAACGCCGACGTACGCGCAGATCTCACCGACGCGATCGGCGCAGGCACGGTCCTACGCGGACGCCGACAGCACTGGTCCGGATGCGACCGTCGGTGCGGGGCGCCGAAGGGAGATGTACTGAACGTCGTCGCCGGACCGACCGGATACCGGGTGTCCTGACCGCTCACCGGCCTGACCTATCGTGAACGCCATGCACGACTACATCCGCGACGGTGCGGAGATCTACCGACAGTCCTTTGCAACCATCAGGGCCGAGGCGGATCTGTCGGCGTTCTCCGCGGACATCGCGCAGGTCGTCGTGCGGATGATCCACGCGAGCGGCGAGGTCGATCTGACCGAGGTCATCGGCGCCACGCCGAACGTCGTCCACGATGCGCGCGCAGCGTTGAAGTCCGGCGCCCCGATTCTGTGCGATGCCAACATGGTCGCCGCGGGTGTCACCCGTCGGAGGTTGCCCGCGGACAACGAGGTCCTCTGCACGCTGTCCGACCCGCGGGTTCGCGACCTCGCGGACAAGCTGGGGACCACCAGGACCGCAGCGGCACTGGAGTTGTGGGGAGACCGACTCGACGGCGCCGTCGTCGCGATCGGCAACGCCCCGACCGCACTGTTCCATCTGATGGAGATGCTCGCCGCCGGTGCCCCCGCGCCCGCCGCCATCGTCGGAGGCCCGGTCGGTTTCATCGGCGCAGCCGAATCGAAAGAGGACCTCATCGCATCCGGACTGGGTGTGGAGTATCTCGTCGTTCGTGGCCGCCGCGGAGGAAGTGCGATCACCGCTGCAGCGGTCAATGCCATTGCGAGCGAGGAAGAATGAGCGTCGTTGCAGGCAAGCTGTGGGGTGTCGGAATCGGCCCGGGCGACTCGGAACTCGTCACCGTCAAGGCCGCCCGCGTCATCGAGGCGGCCGACGTGATCGCGTTCCACAGCGCGCGTCACGGCCGAAGCATTTCACGAGGCGTCGCGGCACCCTACATGCGTGACGGTCAGATCGAGGAGCACCTGGTGTATCCGGTCACGACGGAGACCACCGATCATCCGGGCGGATATCAGGGTGCGATCGACGAGTTCTACGAGGAGGCCGCGGCTCGATTGGCAGCCCACCTCGCTGCCGGTCGCGACGTCGCGTTGCTCGCCGAAGGCGATCCGCTGTTCTACAGCTCCTACATGCACATGCACAAACGACTCGTCGGCCGTTTCGACGTCGAGGTGATACCCGGCGTGACGTCGGTCAGTGCGGCATCTGCAGCGCTCAAGACTCCCCTCGTCGAACGTGACGAGGTGTTCACGGTTCTACCCGGAACCTTGCCCGTGGACGAATTGACGCGGCGGTTGGCGGCCACCGACGCCGCAGCGATCATGAAGCTCGGCCGCACCTTCCCCACTGTCGTGCAGGCGCTGACGGACGCGGGCAGGTTGGACGAAGCAAGATACGTCGAACGCGCGAGCACGGAGGGCCAACGCGTCTCGAGCGCCGCGGACGTCGACCCGTCGGCAGTTCCCTACTTCTCGATGGTCGTCGTGCCGAGCCCGGCCAACAACGCCGTGTCCCCCACACCCGCGGACGGGAAGGTCGAGGTCGGTGCAGTCGGTGAGGTAACTGTGGTCGGACTCGGTCCGGGCGCGGACTGCTGGACGACCGAGGAGGTGCGTCGAGAACTCGCCCGCGCCACCGACCTCGTCGGATACGTCACGTACTTGAATCGAGTAACGCTCGGACCCGGTCAGATTCGGCACGCGAGTGACAACAAGGTGGAGTCCGAGCGTGCCGCGTTCGCGCTCGATCTCGCCAAGCGAGGCAAGCGCGTGGTGGTCGTCTCGTCCGGTGACCCCGGGGTGTTCGCGATGGCGTCGGCGGTGATCGAAGTAGCGGCCGAACCGCAGTGGGCCGAGGTTCCGGTACGGGTGGTCCCCGGCATGACAGCGGCGAATGCCGTCGCGAGCCGGGTGGGCGCGCCGCTCGGACACGACTATGCGGTCATCTCGCTGTCCGACCGCCTCAAACCGTGGGACGTGGTCGCGAACAGGATCACTGCTGCCGCGGCCGCCGACATGGTCATCGCCGTCTACAACCCGGCGTCGAAATCCAGGACGTGGCAGGTCGAGAAGATGCGAGACCTGCTGTTGGAACACCGCAGCCCGCAGACTCCCGTCGTCATCGGACGTGCGGTAGGCAGCGACGAAGAGTCGGTTCGCGTCGTCGAACTGGGCGACCTCGACCCGAGCGAGGTCGACATGAGATGCCTGCTCATCATCGGCTCCTCGCAGACGCACGTCGTCGAGACCGGCGCGGGCCGGCAGGTGTTCACCTCTCGTCGTTACCCCTGACGTACGTGGTGGCCTCGAAGCCACTCCACGACGGCTCCGACGGAGTCCGCAGTGAAATCCGCCCCCGCTTCCCGAGGTCGGTCGATCATCACCACGGGGACACCCAGGCGACGGGCTGCGGCCAACTTTGCGTCCGTCATCGCTCCACCGCTGTTCTTCGTGACCATCGTGTCGATGCGATGCGCCCTCATCAGCTTGATTTCGTCGGCCTCCGCGAAGGGGCCGCGCGCGAGCAGCACCTCGTGATGCGGCGGTAGTGCGCCGGTGGGCGGATCGATGCTCCGAACGAGGAACCAGGTGCGCTCGATCCACGCGAACGCATCGACGTTCTGCCGCCCGATCGTCAGAAACGACCGACGGGAGAAGCGTTCGACTGCCTCGGCAGCCTCCGAGACCGATCCGACACGAATCCACCGGTCGTCCGCCGACGGCGTCCAGGCAGGGCGCACGAGCCGGACGAGCGGTGTGCCGGTGGCGCGCGAGGCCTCGCGCGCGTTGGACGACATCGACGTCGCGAACGGGTGCGTCGCGTCCACGACGACGTCGACGCATTCGTGTTCGAGCCACTGCGTCAATCCTGCCGGACCTCCGAAACCTCCGACCCGAGCCGAACCGACCGGCAGCTGTGGCTCGTGCACACGTCCCGCCAAGGACGAGACGACGTCGAGGCACGGATCGCCGTGGACCTCGGCGGCGAGCGAACGAGCCTCCGAAGTTCCGCCCAGCAGAAGGATCTTCACCGTTTGACGGCTGTCCATTGCGTGACGGGCATGTGGGGCCTCCAGCCGGTGAACGATCCCAGCGCCTCGGCCCGGTAGATCTGGAATCTGCGCAGAGAACCGCCGAACTTCGAAACACAGTGAAGAACCAGCGATTCCGACTCGGCGGTGACCGCATTGGCAACCAGTCGCCCGCCCACGCGAAGTCGCTCCCAGCAGACGTCGACCATGGCGTCGCTGGTCAGGCCGCCACCGATGAACACGGCGTCGGGTACGTCGTCGGGTACCTCTTCGAACGCAGCAGGTGCACGTCCGAGTACTCGAAGGCTCGGCACTCCCAACGCCGACGCGTTGGCGTCGATCTGCGCTCGTCTGGCGTCAATGGATTCGAAAGTCGTTGCTCGACAACGCGGGTGCGTCCGCATCCACTCGATGGAGATGGAACCCGAGCCGCCCCCGACGTCCCACAGCAGCTCACCGGGCGCGGGCGCGAGTGCACTCACGGTCAAGGCTCGGACCTCGGCTTTGGTCAGCTGGCCGTCGCCGGAGTAGGCGTCGTCGGGCAGACCCGGAACTCGGGTGAGCCGGCCCGACCGGTCGTCGGCGACGCAGTCGATCGCGACGACGTTCAGCGGATCTCCGGCCGAGTGGTTCCACGAGCCGGCCTCACCCGCCACCGAGTGCTCGGACGGCCCACCCAGTTGCTCGAGTACGGTCATCGACGACGCAGGATAGCCGGCCTCACACAGCTTTTCGGCCACGGCTGCCGGCGTGTCCTGATCGCGCGACAGGACGACGATGCGTGCACGGTCCGCCAGCGCCGCGACGAGAGTGCTCGGCGCCGTGTTGACGAGATTGACTGTGACCACCTCGTGCACCGCCCAACCGAGCCTGGCGCAGGCGAGCGACACCGAGGACGGAGCGGGAACGACATGCAATCTCGCGGCCCCGAATTCGCGGGCGAGCGTCACCCCGATTCCGTGGAACATCGGGTCGCCGCTCGCGAGCACGCAGATTCTTCGGCCGTGCCACTCCGCGAACGAGGTACGCAGACTCGGGACGAGCGGAGTCGGCCACCGGCGCGCCTTCTCGGGCGGAACCGGAGTCGAGTCGAGCTGGCGCCTCGATCCGAACACGACATCGGCCTCCGTGACGATCACCCGTGCCGACTCGGAGAGTCCGGCCCACCCGTCGGCCCCGATTCCGACGACGGAGATGGGCTGCGCCTGCGGCGAGGTCATCGAGGGGCCTTCCGCCACAACCACTGTGGAACGAATCGGACGGCGAAGTAGATCGGCGCGAGGATGCCGGGAATCCACACCCTCGACTTCCCGGCACCCAGAGCCGCGGCCACCGCGTCGGCGACCTGTGCAGGTGAGCTCGAGAGCGGGGCGGGAGTCATACCCTTCGTCATCGAACCGACGACGAAACCGGGGCGAACGAGCAGCAGGCTGACACCCGACCCTCGAAGAGCGTCGGACAAGCCCGTCGCGAATCCGTCGAGACCGGCTTTGGCCGATCCGTACACGTAGTTCGCCTTGCGCACACGCACTCCCGCGACGGAGGAGAACACGACGATCCGGCCGGTGCCCTGAGCGCGCAGGACAGTGGCGATCCGGGTCAACATCGCGGCCTGTGCAACGAAGTCGGTGTGCAGAATCGCCGCTGCATGAGCAGCATCCTGCTCGGCACGTGTTTGATCGCCGAGGATGCCGAACGCCAACACGACGGTGGACAGGGGCCCGTGCTCGGCAACGACCGACTGGAGCACGGCGCCGTGCGACCCGAGATCGTCGGCGTCGAACTCGACCGTCGCCACGGTGGTCGCACCTGCGGCCACGACCGCGTCCACCTGTTCGGTCAGGTCGTTGCTCCGGCGTGCGGCAAGCACGACGGTCCGGCCGGACGCCAGACGCGTAGCGAGCTCGAGTCCGATCTCGCTACGTCCGCCGAGAACGAGAACCGTGCCTTCGGGTGCAGTGGTCGTCACGACGGTCATTGTGGCCGATTACCGTGTGCATCATGGTCACCACCCCCGCATCCTTGACACCCGACGCCGTGGAGTTCCTCACCGAACGCCATCTCGCGACGCTGACCACCTTGCGCAGCGACGGCACTCCGCACGTGGTCGCCGTCGGATTCACCTGGGATCCCGACGGCGGGTTCGCCCGAGTCATCACCGGACGCGCGACGCAGAAAGCACTGAACGCCTCCCGCGGCGGATACGCGGCCGTCAGTCAGATCGACGGCCCTCGGTGGTTGACACTGGAGGGCACCTCGGAGGTGTTGACCGACCGCGACGACGTGGTCGACGCCGAGAACCGCTACGCGGTGCGGTACCGGGTTCCCCGGGAGAATCCCGAACGCGTGGTCATTCGAATTTCGGTTCGACGTGTGCTCGGGTCGCGGTCGCTGCTCACGACACCGGCAGCACCGTGAGTCCGTGCGGGCGGAGGTTGACCGACTCGCACCCGTCGGCGGTGACGATCACGATGTCCTCGATCCGGGCTCCCCACTGTCCGCGAAAGTAGATTCCCGGTTCGACGCTGAACGCCATTCCCTCGGTGAGTTCGATGTCGTTGCCGGACACGATGTAGGGCTCCTCGTGCACGGACAAGCCGATTCCGTGACCGGTGCGGTGCAGGAACGCCTCGCCCAGGCCCTCCGCGGTCAGGACTTCCCGGGCTGCGGCATCGACGGACTCGGCCGAGACACCGGGACGCACCCGATCCACGGCGGCCTGTTGTGCTCGCTCGAGTACGGCGTACTGCGCCGCGACGTCCGCGGGGGGATCGCCGAGGACGTAGGTGCGAGTCGAGTCGGAGTTGTATCCCGGCGCCACGGGCCCGCCGATGTCGATGACCACGACGTCGCCTGCCTCGATCACGCGATCGGACACCTCGTGATGCGGATCGGCGCCGTGCGGACCGGACCCGACGATGATGAAGGCCGCTTCGGTGTGGCCCTCCTCCAGGATGGCGGCGGCGATATCCTCCGCGATGTCGGCTTCGGTTCGGCCGACCTTCAGGAAATCCCCCATCCGTGCATGGACTCGGTCGATGGCCTGGCCTGCTCGACGTAATGCGTCGATCTCCGCCTCGTCCTTGACCATCCGGAGTCGACGCAGAACGTCCGTGGCCAGAACGGGTACGACACCGAGTCGGTTGGCGACGGGCACGAAGTGCAGCGCCGGCATCGCGTCGTCGACTGCGGTGGTGGCGCCCTCGGGCAGTGCCGCCGCGATGATGTCGTACGGACTCGTCCCGTCCACCCAATCGGCGAGTTCGAGCCCGAGGTCGGCCACGGCCGAGTCCTTCAGGGCGGCGAGCTCCATCCTCGGAACCACCACCGTCGGCTTAGCACCACTCGACGGCACGACGAGGCAGAGCAGACGCTCGAACGAACTCGCCTGTGAGCCGAGCAGGTACCGAAGGTCCGGCCCCGGCGAGATCAGCAGTGCGTCGAGTCCGGCCTCGGAGGCGAATTCGGCGGCACGTGCAAGTCGCGACGCGTAGGTCTCCGATGGGAATCTGGCTGGGGACTGTGCGGAAGTGGAACTCATGATCTACAGGCTATCGACGTTTTGGCAAGATGATCCACATGACCGCCCCTGGATCGTCGCCGCTGCTCCTTCTCGACGGAGCCAGCCTGTGGTTTCGCGCTTACTACGCTCTGCCCGAATCGATTACAGCACCCGACGGCACACCGGTGAACGCCGTGCGTGGATTCGTCGACATGGTGTCGGCGCTGATGGCCCGCACCGAGCCGAGTCGCCTCGCGGTCTGCCTCGATCTGAATTGGCGACCGCAGTTCCGCGTCGACCTCGTGCCGTCGTACAAAGCTCATCGCGTCGCCGAGGCTGCACCGGGCACACCGGAGAGCGAGGAAGTGCCGGACAGCCTGTCGCCCCAGGTGGATCTGATCATGGAGGTGCTCGCTGCAGCAGGCATTGCGACTGCAGGCGCTGAGGGCCTGGAGGCGGACGATGTCCTGGGTACCCTCGCCGCGCGCGAGCGCACCGACCCTGTCGTGGTCGTCAGCGGAGACCGGGATCTACTTCAGGTCGCAGCCGACGAACCCAATCAGGTGAAAGTCCTCTACGTGGGACGTGGTCTGGCGAAAGCCGAACTGTTCGGTCCCGCCGAGGTGGCCGAGAAGTACGGAGTGCCCGCGGATCGAGCAGGCGACGCCTACGCCGAGCTTGCTCTGCTGCGCGGGGACAGCTCGGACGGTCTGCCCGGAGTCAAAGGTGTCGGCGAGAAAACTGCGTCCACGCTCATGCTCCGGTACGGCTCGGTGGCTGCGCTGCGCGACGCTGCTCTCGACCCGTCGTCGGACATGGCGCAGGGCGTGCGGGCCAAACTCGCCGCGGCTGCCGACTACCTCGATGCGGCGCTACCGGTGGTCCGTGTCGTCCGCGACGCCGATGTGGTGCTCTCCAGGTCCGACGTCATACCGGCCGTCCCCGCCGACGCGGACAAGCTGGCCGAACTCGCCGCTCGACTGGGAATCGAGAACGCCGTGGGCCGACTCACCGCAGCCCTGTCGGTCCACGGGTCCTGAATGCGGCGGCCGGCCCACGGGTCGTGACGGGCGTTCGACGTCAACGCGGGCGGGAGACCTCGTATGTGCCGTCGTTATCGGTGAACGTCAAGGTCACCGTGCGCTCGAAACCGTCCACCTGAAGAGAGCATTCGAACGATGCTCCCTCCTCGATCTTCTTGCCGTCGGGGCACGAGACGTTGCTGACGGACGATGCACCGTAGGTACCGGTCACGATGTCCTCGACACCGGATTCGGCAGCTGCGGGATCGAGATTCTTGGAACCTCCGAATGCCAACGCGGCTCCACCGATCACGACGATGGCAGCGACCAGACCACCGATCACGAAGTACGGCGTTTTCGACTTGGTACCGCCGGGTGTCTGCTGGGCAGAATTCCACTGATTGCCCGGTCCCTGCGGCTGACCGGGGTATTGCCCCTGCCCCCACTGCGGCTGTCCCGGATACTGACCGGCCTGCTGGCCAGGCTGCTGACCGTACGGTTGGCCCGGATATTGGGCATTCGGCTGACCGTACGGCTGGCCTGGATACTGCCCCGGCTGCGGACCGGACTGCCCCGGCTGCCCCGGCTGGCCGTACTGCTGGCCTGGGTACTGGGTGTTGGTCTGGCCTGGATACTGGCCCGGCTGAGCAGGCTGACCGGGATACCCTGGCTGCTGCCCCGGCTGCTGGGCGTACGGCTGGCCCGGGTACTGCCCCTGCGGGTATCCGTACTGCCCGTACGCCTGCTGCGGATACTGTCCCTGCGAACCCTGTTGATTCGAGCCCGACGCGTCCGGATAAGCCTGAGTTGGGTACGCCGACGTGGCTCCGCCGTCCTGGGACCGGCCCCACTGCTCGGTGTCCGGGGTGGCACTCTCCGGCTTTCCTTGATCGCGCGACCACTGATCATCGGGGTTGTTCGGACCGTACGGGCCGCTCATCTCGCCTCCACGTGAATTCGATTGACCGGCCGCAACCATATCGGACACGGTTACGCAGCGTCGACTGCTACGACTCCTCGGCGCAACGCCGCGATCGCCCGCGCCGCCGCCTTCGACAACGCGGGATCCGGCGACGCCAGCCGGACCTGATCCAGCAGGTCGATCACCTGTCGACACCACCGAACGAAGTCGCCGCCCGACAGTGCTTTTCCGCGATCGCCCGCAGCCATCAACGCGTCGGCGAGCGTGTGATTGCTTGCCCAGCGGTAGACCGCCTTCACGAATCCCATGTCCGGTTCGCGGGTCTGCGGCAGCTTGTGCCGAATCTCGTCGGACCGCAACTCGCCCCACACGCGGACCGTCTCGCCCAGCGCATGACGGATCGGCCCGGTCGGGCCCTGAGGAACGGTGTCGCCGACCTCCTGACGGGACTCGAACACCACGGCCGACACTACCGCAGCCAGTTCGGCCGGCGCGAGCCCAGTCCAGAGACCCTGTCTCAGACACTCGGACACCAGCAGGTCCGACTCGGAGTAGATACGGCCGAGCCGCGCCCCGTGTTCGGTCACCGTGGGCGCCGCACCGGAGGTGATGTAGTCGCGCTCCGCGAGGAGAGCCAGAATGCGGTCGAAGGTTCGCGCGAGCGAATTGGTTGTTGCGGAGACTTTCTGACGCATCGATTCGGTGTCACGAGCCAGCTTGTTGTAGCGCTCACCGACGCGGCCGAGCTCGTCCCGGTCCGAGCGCGAGTGAACCGGATGCGATCGAAGACTTCTACGGAGCGTGGCGAGTTCACTGTCGTCTGCTGCCGTCGACTTGCGCCGACGCCGATCCGACGGAGCCGAGATGCCTGTCGACCGCAATGCCGCCGACAGGTCGCGCCGCGTGCGAGCAGTGCGGTGGTCGATGAACTTCGGCAGGCGCATACGACCGAGTGCGTACGCGGCTGACGGGAAGTCCGCCGCCGACAATCGTCCGGCCCACGCATCTTCGGTCAACACCAGCGGTCGGGGATCGACCCGGTCGTCGTCGGATTCCAACACCACGGCCAATCCGGCGCGCTTACCGCTGGGAACCGAGACGACGTCGCCTCGTTTGAGCTCGAGCAGTGACTCGACCGCCTGATCTCGCCGGTCCTGCCTGCCCTGACGCTCGAGCAGCCGCTCACGCTCGGTGAGTCGCTCCCGCAGTTTCGCGTACTCGAAATACTCGCCGTCGACGCCGCCGAGCCGTTCCAACAGTCCTGCGAGGGTCTTGCCGTTGCGGTCGATCCCACGGACCAGACCGACGACCGATCGATCTGCCTGGAACTGTGCGAACGACCGTTCCAGCAGCGTCCGCGATTCGGCGGCACCGAACTGCTCGATCAGATTGATCGACATGTTGTATCCCGGGCGGAACGAACTGCGCAGCGGGAACGTACGGGTGGATGCGAGACCGGCGACCTCCGTCGGCTCGGTTCCCGGCTGCCACAGCACGACAGCGTGTCCTTCCACGTCGATTCCGCGTCGACCGGCACGGCCGGTGAGCTGGGTGTACTCCCCCGGGGTCAACTCCGCGTGAGATTCACCGTTGTACTTGACCAGTTTCTCGAGGACCACGGTGCGCGCAGGCATGTTGATGCCGAGGGCAAGGGTCTCGGTCGCGAACACGGCGCGAACCAGGCCCTTGACGAACAGTTCCTCCACCGTGTGGCGGAACACCGGCAGCATGCCCGCGTGATGGGCCGCGAGGCCGCGCTCGAGTGCTTCACGCCACTCCCAGTATCCGAGAACCTCGAGATCCTCCCTCGGCAGCTCGGCGGTGTGTTTGTCGACGATGTAGCGAATCTCCTCGGCCTGCTCAGGCGTGGTCAACACCAACCGGGACCGAAGGCACTGCGTCAACGCACCGTCGCATCCGGCCCGGCTGAAGATGAACGTGATCGCAGGCAGAAGTCCTTCCTCGTCGAGCTTGGAGATGACCTCCGGACGCGGGAGCGGACGATTGGCCATGCTGGAACCGCCGGCGCGGCCACGGCCTCGTCCCCTGCCGTGCGGTGGTTGCCATCGATCGACGTGGTCGAGCGATTGACGCTGTTTCACGTAGCGAACGAGGTCCTTGTCGACGACGAGCCGTGCCGATCCTTCTCCGCTCTGGGCCCGGCTGTCGAACAGATCGAACAGCCGCCTCCCCACCATGATGTGCTGAGACAGCGGAACCGGCCTGTTCTCGTCGACCACCACGGTGGTGTCGCCGCGGACGGTCTCCATCCACGCGCCGAACTCCTCGGCGTTGCTGACGGTCGCGGACAGACTGACCAGCCGTACATCCTGCGACAGGTGCAGGATCACTTCCTCCCACACTGCGCCACGAAAACGGTCGGCGAGGTAATGAACTTCGTCCATCACGACGTGCGAGAGGCCACGCAACGCATCCGACGACGCGTACAGCATGTTCCGCAGGACCTCGGTGGTCATCACCACGATGGGGGCATCGGCGTTCACACTGGAGTCGCCCGTGAGCAGACCGACCGTGTCACGTCCGTAGCGGGCAGTGAGTTCGGCGAACTTCTGGTTGCTCAGCGCCTTGATCGGTGTGGTGTAGAAGCACTTTCGACCTGCGGCAAGCGCAAGGTGGACGGCGAACTCGCCGATGATCGTCTTGCCCGCGCCCGTCGGAGCACAGACCAGGACCCCGTGCCCGGATTCCAGCGCGGTGCACGCGTCCACCTGGAAACGATCCAACGGAAAATCGAGGTGCCCCGCGAATCGCTGCAGTTCGGACGTCGACACCGTCACACGATCACGTCAGATCGTGTCGGTGAAATCCCGCTCGGGTTGCTTCGGAGGAGTGACCGAAATCGGGGATGCAAGCGGACCAGCGGACTCGATCGACGATGCTTCGTCATCGGATACATCACCCCAATCATCTTTTCTCTTCCGCAATTTACGCTTGTCGTGAATGCGCGCTACTTGCACCGCCATCTCGAACAGCAGCGTGAGTGCAAGAGCCAGGGCAAGCATCGAGAACGGATCCTGGCCGGGTGTCGCGATCGCCGCGAACACGAACAGACCCATGATGAGTCCGCGTCGCCACGCCTTGAGGCGCTCGTACGTGAGTACACCGACGAAATTCAAGGCCACGACGAGCAACGGGATTTCGAAGCTCACGCCGAAGATGATCAGCAGATTGATGACGAAGCCGAAGTACTGGGCGCCGCTCAGCGCCGTTATCTGCACGTTGTCACCGATGGACAGCAAGAAGTGCAGGCCCTTGGAGACGATGAAGTACGCCAGCACGGCTCCGCCGACGAACAGGATGGCAGCGGAGGTCACGAACGAGACCGCGTAGCGACGCTCCTGCTTGTAGAGGCCAGGCGTGACGAACGCCCAGATCTGATACAGCCAGACGGGGCAAGCGAGCACGACGCCCGCCGTGAATGCGACTTTGAACCGCAACAGGAACTGGTCGAACGGACCGGTCGCGAGCAACCGACACTCGTCGACACCGCTCGTGTTGCCGCTGAGGTCCGCTCGAAGACTCGGATCGAGCGAGCAGTACGGGCCGCGAAGAAGATCGCCGAGACTCTCGATACCGAGAATCGTGTGGGAGTACCAGAAGAAGCCGAAGGCCGTGGTGACTGCCATGGCGAGAAGCGACCACATGAGTCGCGTGCGCAACTCGTAGAGATGATCGACCAACGACATGGTGCCGTCGGGATTCAAACGGCGCTTGCTGCGCCTCGGATCGAACGGAATTCGCATACTCTGTCTTCGCTCAGCAGTGAACCGGGGTGCTGGTCAGCACCCCGGTTTACCACGATGTCGCGTCAGGCGGACTTGGAGTCCGGCTGCGACGTCACGCTGCCTGTGGCGTGAATATCGCTGGCCTGCGAGTCGATCCGATTCGGCGCTGGTGTTGCCGGCGTATCGGACTTGCCGTCGTTCTGCATTTCCTTGACTTCACTCTTGAAGATCCGGAGCGAGCGACCGAGACCGCGTGCTGCGTCGGGCAGCTTCTTCGAACCGAACAGAATGACGACCACCAAAGCAACGATGGCCCAGTGCCACGGGCTCATGGCTCCCATGTTCTACCTCCCAAGATCAGATGACTCGAGCCTACCCGACGTTTCGCCACGTGGACTCCCTCGTCGCCGTACGTTTACGGTGCGTTCACACCGGACTTTCCCGACATGACGTCGTCGTACGCCGCCAACGCCTCGGCTGCCCTGTTCTCGACGCTACGCCGAAGTTCCGGCGGACCCAGGACCTGCACGCCTTCGCCGAACCCCAGCGTAAGACGCGTCATCCACGCGGGTGTCGCAAATCTCATCGTCACCACGAGCGATCCGTCGTCCTCGGTGTCCACCAGAGTCATCGGGTAATAGTCCAGAATCCACGCGTGACTCGGCAGTACGCGCAGTCGCGCCTGAGGCAGGGACGCGTCGTCGTTGAATATCTCGAAGCTGTCGTCCTCGTTCGCTCCCTCCGGCGGTGTCGACGGCACCTCGAGTTCCACGGCCCGATCGATGCGGTCCAACCGGAACAGACGCACACCTTCCGCGCTGCGGCACCACGCCTGCAGGTAACTGTGATCGTCGATCGACACCGTTCGGATCGGATCCACGACGCGCTCGGACACGGCGTCACGCGACGCGGAGTAATACGTCAGTTCCAGAGCGTGCTTGCTGCGCAGAGCGGAGCGGACAGCGGTCGCGATCGGGCTCTCGGGACGGTCGTCCGCGGGTTCGGCGCTGACGTTTCCCGGAACGTTCGCGCTCGCCGAACCGGCGGCCTGCTCGATCTTGGCGATGGCGCTCTGGGCCGCGCTCGGGTCGACCATGCCCGGCATCGACGTGAGCGACCGCAACGCCACGAGCAACGCCGTCGCCTCGGTGGACGTCAGTCGCAAAGGGCGGTCGATACCCGCCGAGAACGTGACTTCGATGCTCTCCTCGGAGAACGACAGATCGATCAGATCACCCGGCCCGTAACCGGGCAGCCCGCACATCCAGAGCTGGTTCAGATCGGTCATCAGCGTCGACGTGGACACCCCGAGCTCGCGCGCAGCTTCCTCGGCGCTCAGGCCTGGATTGGCAAGGAAGAACGGAACCATGTTCAGCAGCCGCGCCAGCCGGACCGACAGTCTCGCGCTCATCGCCCGACCGCCGGAACAACCGAACGCAGGGTCGCGATGACATCCGATCGAAGCTCGGCGGGTTCGAGCACCACCGCGTCGGACCCGTGTCCGGCGATCGACCGGGCGACCCACTCCCACGAACGGACGGGAATCCGGATCACCGACCCGGGACGTCCACCGATCATGCGATCCTCCATTGCCGTCCCCATCCGGCGGAGCTCCACCGCTCCACCCTCGGCTACCCACACCGTCGCAGTTCCGTTGACCTCGGCGGTTCCGGCCACGCGCGCGACAATGGACTGAACGTCCACGTCGTCGGGTTTGCGGATACTTCCCGCCCGACCGAACGTCGTGACGTCGTCGCCGATACGCGACAACCTGAACGTCCTGGTGTCGTTGCGATCGACGTCGTGTCCGACCAGATACCACCGGCCCCGAAACGTGACCACACCCCACGGTTCGACGGTGCGGGTCGTGTACGGATCCGTTGCCGAGCTGCGGTGCTGGAACTTCACCGACCGGCCCGCGTCGATTGCCGCGAGCAGAGCGCCGAGGGCAGGTTCAGATCCGCGGGTACGAGCCGGAACCGCCGTCACCGACGCCGCCGAGTCTTCCTGATCGACCTGGATTCCCGCGGCGCGCAGCTTGACCAACGCGCTCTGCGCCGCGGAGGTCAATTCCGGAGATTCCCACAACTGCACCGCGACCGCGACCGCAGCCGCTTCCTCGCGCGAGAGATCTATCTCCGGGAGCTCGTAGGCATCACGGTTGATTCGATAGCCTTCGACGCCGAACGTCCCGGCAGAGATCCCGGTCTCGAGGGGTACGCCGAGGTCACGGAGTTCGTTCTTGTCACGCTCGAACATCCGACTGAAGGCTTCGTCGCTGCCCGAGTCTCCGTAACCCGCGACGCTGTCCCTGATCCGTTCGGCCGTCACGAACTGACGTGTCGACAACAGACAGATGACGAGATTCATCAATCGTTCGACTTTGGTGATCGCCACCCCAAGAACCCTAACCGTCCGAGTCGCTTCGGTCGCATCGCGCGCCTGCGACCACTACATCGACGCGATCAACCGCTCCACTCGCTCGTCGACGGAGCGGAACGGGTCCTTGCACAGAACGGTGCGTTGAGCCTGGTCGTTGAGCTTCAGGTGAACCCAGTCGACCGTGAAATCGCGGCCTGCATCCTGCGCGGCGGTGATGAATTCCCCGCGGAGCTTTGCGCGTGTCGTCTGGGGAGGCAGATCGACAGCCTCGTCGATCTGCTCGTCCTCGGTCAACCTCTTCGCAAGACCCTTGCGCTGGAGCAGGTCGAACACCCCGCGACCCCGTTTGATGTCGTGATAGGCCAGATCGAGCTGCGCGATCTTCGGGTCGGACAACTCCATCGAGTATCGATCCTGGTAGCGCTGGAACAACTTTCGCTTGATGACCCAGTCGATCTCGGTGTCCACTTTGGCGAAATCCTGGGCTTCGACCGCGTCCAGAGTCCTACCCCACAGGTCCACGACCTGCTCGATCTGAGTGTTGGGCTCGCGCGTCTTCAGATGTTCCACCGCCCTGGCGTAGTACTCACGCTGAATCTCGAGTGCACTGGCCTGCCGTCCGCCGGCGAGGCGAACCGGCCGTCGACCGGTCAGATCGTGACTGACCTCGCGGATCGCGCGGATGGGGTTGTCCAGCGCGAAGTCCCTGAAGGAGACCCCGGCCTCGATCATCTCGAGCACGAGAGCGGCCGTACCGACCTTGAGCATCGTGGTTGTCTCGGCCATGTTGGAATCACCGACGATGACGTGCAACCGGCGGTACTTCTCGGCGTCCGCATGCGGTTCGTCGCGCGTGTTGATGATGGGACGTGACCGGGTGGTCGCCGACGACACACCTTCCCAGATGTGTTCGGCGCGCTGCGACAGGCAGAAGGTGGCGGCTTTGGGCGTCTGCAGAATCTTCCCGGCGCCGCAGATGAGCTGGCGAGTGACGAGGAACGGCAGCAGCACATCCGAAATCCGCGAGAACTCTCCCGCTCGCTGGACCAGGTAGTTCTCGTGGCAGCCGTAGGAATTGCCGGCCGAGTCGGTGTTGTTCTTGAACAGATAGATGTCCCCGCCGATACCTTCCTCGGCGAGCCGCTGCTCGGCGTCGATCAGCAGGTCCTCGAGGACTCGTTCACCGGCCCTGTCGTGAGTGACCAACTGCAGCAGACTGTCGCACTCGGCCGTCGCGTACTCGGGATGCGACCCGACATCGAGGTACAGGCGCGCACCGTTGCGGAGGAACACGTTGGAGCTACGGCCCCACGACACGACCCGGCGGAAGAGGTAGCGGGCCACCTCGTCCGGGCTCAGCCGCCTGTGCCCGTGAAAGGTACAGGTGACACCGAACTCGGTCTCGATGCCCATGATTCGTCGCTGCACACTTCGACAGTACAACGCAGACGCGCCGATGGAGCGTCCGAACGACGCACGGTGAAATTGTGTCGGTTTCCGCGGGCTGTCTGGCAGGAGTGGAGCCGGCAGGAACAACCTGGCAGGGCGGGAGTGGAGCCGGCAGGAACGACCTGGCAGGGCGGGAGTGGAGCCGGCAGGAACGACCCAGTGAGCCGGGAGTGGAGCCGGCAGGAACGACCGGCTCTAGGCTGGGGTGGTGACCGAGACATCCCCCTCCTTGCCCGATCGCATCCACGCCTGGGATGTCAGATTGTTCGACCGAACCGCAGCCAGTCGTGCATCCGTCGCCGATCCGATTCTCCGAAACCTCAGCACTGCGGCGAACCACAGTGGCTTGTGGATCGCCGCGTCGGGAGTGTTGGCGAGCAAGCGGGGTCCGACTCGTCGCGGCGCGGTACGCGGGTTGTTGGCCGTGGCGGCAGCGAGTGCATTGGCGAACGGTGTCCTCAAGCCTGCGTTTCCCCGTAGCCGTCCTGGTTTCGAGCGGACCCCTTTCGTCCGTCGAGTGTTGTCACCGCCTGTGTCGTCTTCTTTCCCTTCCGGCCATTCGGCGTCGGCGGCTGCGTTCGTCACCGGCGTGGCGCTCGAATCTCCGCTCGCTGCAGCTGCTTTGGCGCCGGTGGCCGCGGCGGTGTGCTATTCACGGGTGCACACCGGGGTTCACTGGCCGACGGATGTGGTCGCCGGTGCCGCTCTCGGTGCCGGAATTGCGTTGTCGACGCGGCGGTGGTGGGCCGTACGCACGGAAGAACCTGCCGAGCTCGGCAGATCCGTTGCGGCGCCGCAGCTTCCGCGCGGCAAGAACATGCTGATCATGATCAACCCCGGATCCGGTTCCGACGACACGATAGAGGACGACATCCGACGCATGTTGCCGGACGCCGACCTGTTCCGGCCCGACACCGACGGGGACTTCACCACGCAGCTCGAGGAGCGTATCGCCGCGACGTCGCCCACGGCACTCGGCGTGTGCGGCGGGGACGGGACAATCGTCAGCGTCGCGGAATCCGCCGTGCGGCACGACCTCCCACTCGCGGTGTTCCCGGGAGGTACTCTCAACCATTTCGCTCACGACGCCGGGGTCGCCGATGTCGCCGCCACCGCACGCAGCATCGAGAACGGAACCGCCGATCGTGTCGATCTCGCCCACGTCGTCGTCGACGGCCGGGATCGGATCTCGTTCGTCAACACTGCGACGTTCGGCGGATACCCGGACTCCGTGCGGCTGCGGGAGAAGCTGCAGGACCGCATCGGTAAATGGCCTGCTGCTGCCGTCGCGATGGTACGAGTACTCGGCCGCGCCCAGCCGATGCAGATCGAGTTGGACGGCCGTCGGCAGGCAGTGTGGATGCTGTTCGTCGGGAACGGCCAGTACGCGCCCACGGACCGGGTTCCGATGTCCAGGCCCTCGATAGGTTCCGGCACGCTGGACCTGAGGTATCTGCCGTCGACTCCGTTCCTGTCTCGTACCCGGCTCGTTCTGGCGGCACTCACCGGAACGCTCGGATCGTCGTCGACCTACGTCCACTCGTCGGTTCACTCGCTGAAGGTCGCCGTCGAAGGCCCCGAAGTCGCGCTCGCCACCGACGGCGAAGTCACCGCAGACGGTCGCACATTCGAATTCGGCGTCGACGAGAACGGCCTCGCGCTCTACCGAGATCGATAGAACACGAGGCCGCAGGCTCCCGAAGATGAAGGCAGGGCGCTACTCAGGTCATTCCTCGGGCTCCACTCCCGGGATTACCCAGGTCATTCCGCTGGCTCCACTCCCGGCTCTACTCAGGTCATTCCGCGGGCTCCGCTCCCGGCTGCCCGGGCGTGGGTTCCTGGTCGGCGGCGTCGCGCCGAGGAAGCATGTCCTGCAGCGCAGCTCCGGCGATGCGCCTGAACGCCCGCCGGGGCCGTCCCTGATCCAGCACGGCGACCTCGAGAGCGCTGACCTCGAGCACCTTCTTCTCCGGCTCCGTGCCGCCCTGTCCCGCCGGCGACGCAGCCGGTGCTGCGCCCGCCTCGAGTGCGGCAACCGAGATCTTCACAGCCGAGGCCAAGTCGAGCCCGGTGCGGTAGGACTCCTTGAGGGCGGTGACGATCGGCTCGGTGGTGCCACCCATGACGACGAAGTCCTGCTCGTCGACGATCGATCCGTCGTAGGTGATCCGGTAGAGCTGGCTGGCGACCGGTTCGTCGGAATGGGACACCTCGGCGACGCAGATCTCCACCTCGTACGGCTTGAGCTGTTCGGTGAAGATGGTTCCGAGCGCCTGAGCGTACGTCTTCGCCAGAGATCGACCCGTCACGTCGCGCCTGTCGTAGGTGTAACCCTTGGTGTCCGCGTGGAGGATGCCTGCCTTGCGCAGGTTCTCGAACTCGTTGTACTTCCCCACCGCGGCGAACCCGAGGCGGTCGTAGAGTTCGCTCACCTTGTGCAGCGCCGACGACCGGTTCTCCGCCACGAACAGCACCCCGTCCGCGAAGGACAGCACGATGACGCTTCTACCGCGGGCGATACCCTTGCGCGCGAGCTCGGAGCGATCGCGCATGATCTGCTCGGCCGACGCGTAGTACGGCATGGTCATGACGCAGTCCCCCCTTCGATCGTGCGGTCGGCGATGACGGCGCGAGCTGCGGCCGAGATGCGATCCTCGGCCACTTCGTCGGCGCCGACACTGGTGATGGTCACCGCGGTCGGGTAGATCCCGCGGGTCACGTCAGGTCCACCCGTCGCGGAGTCGTCGTCCGCCGCGTCGAACAGCGACTCCACGGCCGCCCGCAACGCGTCGTCCTCGCTCAGCCCGGGGGCGTAGAGCTTCTTGAGTGCCGACTTCGCGAACAGCGAACCCGACCCGACCGCGTGATACCCCGACCGTTCTTCGTAACGTCCGCCGACGACGTCGTAGGACACGATGCGACCGGCGCGATCGGGATCTGCGATGTCCACGTCGAAACCGACGAGCAACGGCACCGCGGCCAGACCCTGCATTGCCGCACCGAGGTTGCTCCGCACCATCGACGACAGCTTGTTCGCCTTGCCGTTGAACGTCAGCGGCACGCCCTCGATCTTCTCGTAATGCTCGAGTTCGACCGCGAACAGACGAACGAGTTCGATGGCGATACCCGCCGTTCCGGCGATGCCGGCCGCCGAGAACTCATCCGTGACGAACACCTTCTGCATGTCTCTGTTGGCAATCAGATTGCCCTGCGTGGCACGGCGATCACCGGCGATGAGCACGCCACCGGCGTACGTCACCGCCACGATCGTCGTGCCGTGCGGTGCCAGGTCCGAGTGCACCGGGTTTCCTCCGCGGTCGCTCGTGAGGCCCCGCTCGTCCAGACCGCCGGAAAACTGCATCCGGCTCTCGGGGAGGAGGTGCGGGGCGTGATCACGCAGATGGTCGGTGAACGAGGAGTGATGCGAGCCGAACGCCGGCAGAAAATCGGCCGCCGAGGGGTTCGCGCTGCGATCCACCGTCACTGGCCGCCCTTCTGAACGTAGGCGCGGACGAAGTCCTCGGCGTTTTCCTCGAGCACGTCGTCGATCTCGTCGAGGAGGTCGTCGGTCTCTTCGGCCAACTTCTCGCGTCGTTCCTGACCGCCACCGGCCTCGCCGGGAACCTCGTCGTCGCCGTCACCACCGCCAGAGCGTCGTGTCTGCTCCTGAGCCATAGTCGTCGACCTCCTTACGTCATCGCAGTACCTGCTCGGACCTTCACCCTACCGATCACAGAGCGTCATGGGGCGTCAAGACGCGACGGCAATCGACTCAGGACGTGAGTTGGTCCACCAGTTCCGCCGCGGTGTTCACGCTTTCCAGCAGTTCGCCGACATGAGATTTGCTTCCACGCAGCGGTTCCAACGTCGGAATACGCACCAGCGAGTCGCCGCCGAGATCGAAGATCACCGAATCCCAACTCGCAGCCGCGATATCGGCGCCGAACTTACGCAACACCTCGCCTCGGAAGTACGCGCGCGTGTCGGACGGCGGAGTGGAGACGGCGTCGAGCACCTGCTGTTCGGTGACCAGCCGTTCCATCGACCCGCGCGCGACGAGCCGGTTGTAGAGCCCCTTGTCCAACCGAACGTCCGAGTACTGGAGGTCGACCAGATGCAGTCGCGGCGCCGACCACCCGAGGCCTTCGCGCTGACGGAACCCTTCGAGCAGACGCAGTTTGGCCGGCCAGTCCAGCAGGTTCGCGCACTCCATCGGATCGCGTTCGAGAAGGTCGAGAACCATGGCCCACTTGTCCAGAATGTCCGCGACACGAGGATCGTTCTTGCCCTCGCCTGCAACGAACTTCGCCACCCTCTGGTGATAGATCCGCTGCAACGCGAGGGCGGTCAGCTCCCGCCCGTCCGTCAGTGCGACCGTCTGACGAAGCGTCGGGTCGTGGCTGATCTGGTGAACCGCGGTGACCGGCCGAGCGAGCTGCAGGTCGGACAGATCGACGCCTGCTTCGATGATGTCGAGAACCAGCGCCGTCGTACCCACCTTGAGATACGTGGCCATCTCCGCGAGGTTGGCGTCGCCGATGATGCAATGCAGCCTGCGGTACTTGTCTGCGTCCGCGTGCGGCTCGTCACGGGTGTTGATGATCCCGCGCTTCAGCGTCGTCTCCAGACCGACCTCGACCTCGATGTAGTCCGCTCGTTGAGACAACTGGAACCCGGACTCGTCACCGGACTGGCCGATGCCGACGCGACCGGAGCCGGTGATGACCTGGCGGGAGGCGAAGAACGGTGACAGCCCGGCGATGACGGCCGAGAACGGAGTCGCGCGGGACATGAGGTAGTTCTCGTGGGTGCCGTAGGACGCGCCCTTGCCGTCCACGTTGTTCTTGTACAACTGCAAGCGCGGTGCACCGGGAACACTCGACGCGTGACGCGCCGCGGCCTCCATCACGCGCTCGCCTGCCTTGTCCCAGATCACCGCGTCGAGCGGGTCTCGAACCTCGGGAGCCGAGTACTCGGGATGCGCGTGATCTACGTACAGACGGGCGCCGTTGGTGAGGATCATGTTCGCGGCGCCGACCTCGTCGGCGTCGATGACGGGAGCGGGCCCACTGAAACGACCCAGGTCGAATCCGCGCGCATCACGAAGCGGCGACTCGACCTCGTAGTCCCACCGGGTTCGCTTCGCCCGCGGAACTCCCGCAGCCGCCGCGTACGCGAGCACCGCCTGGGTCGAGGTGAGGATCGGGTTGGCCGTGGGTTCGGTCGGGGACGAGATTCCGTACTCGACCTCGATACCGATGATGCGCTCCATGGCCCCGAGCCTAGGTGATCGCGCCGTTCGCCCGTGGAACCGACGCTGCCCGCGACCGTCACAGCGGTCGCGGGCAGCGTCGAACTCCTCGAATCCTTACAGGTACTGGCCGGTGTTCGACTCGGTGTCGATGGCACGCGACGCACTGGCGTTCTTGCCTGTGACCAGCGTCCGGATGTAGACGATGCGCTCGCCCTTCTTGCCCGAGATTCGCGCCCAGTCGTCCGGATTGGTCGTGTTGGGCAGGTCCTCGTTCTCCGCGAACTCGTCGACGATGGAGTCGAAGAGGTGCTGGACCCGCAAACCCGGATTACCGGACTCCAGAACCGATTTGATCGCGTACTTCTTGGAGCGGTCGACGATGTTCTGGATCATTGCACCCGAGTTGAAGTCCTTGAAGTACAGAACTTCCTTGTCCCCGTTGGCGTAGGTGACCTCGAGGAACCTGTTGTCCTCGCTCTCGGCGTACATGCGGTCCACGACACGTTCTATCATCGCGCGGACGCACGAGGTCCGGTCGCCGCCGAACTCGGCGAGATCGTCCGCGTTGACCGGCAACGAATCCGTCAGGTACTTGGAGAAGATGTCCTGCGCAGACTCGGCGTCCGGACGTTCGATCTTGATCTTGACGTCGAGGCGCCCCGGGCGAAGGATCGCGGGATCGATCATGTCCTCGCGATTGGACGCACCGATCACGATGACGTTCTCCAGCCCTTCCACACCGTCGATCTCGGCGAGAAGCTGCGGAACGACCGTCGTCTCGACGTCCGAGGACACACCGGAACCACGCGTACGGAAGATCGAGTCCATCTCGTCGAAGAACACGATCACCGGCGTGCCCTCGGAGGCCTTCTCGCGCGCACGCTGGAAGATCAACCGAATGTGCCGTTCGGTCTCGCCGACGAACTTGTTGAGCAGCTCGGGGCCCTTGATGTTGAGGAAGAACGACTTGGCTTCCTTGGCATCCTGGCCGCGCGCCTCGGCGATCTTCTTGGCGAGCGAGTTGGCGACGGCCTTGGCGATCAGAGTCTTGCCGCAGCCGGGCGGCCCGTACAGCAGAACACCTTTCGGAGGCCTGAGCGAGTACTCGCGGAAGAGGTCCTTGTGCAGAAACGGCAATTCGACGGCGTCTCGGATCTGCTCGATCTGGCGACCGAGACCGCCGATGTCCTCGTAGCCGACGTCCGGAACTTCCTCGAGCACCAAGTCCTCGACCTCGGCCTTGGGGACCCGCTCGAAGGCGTAGCCGGCCTTCGTGTCGACGAGCAGCGAGTCACCGGGACGCAGCTTGCGCGACGGCTCGTCCGGGTCGTCGATGCCCTCGTCGTTCGCCATGTCGACGAGCGGCTTGGCGAGCCACACCACGCGTTCCTCGTCGGCATGGCCGACGACCAGTGCCCGCGAACCGTCTCCGAGAAGTTCACGGAGCGTGCTGATCTCGCCGACCTGTTCGAAGGAACCGGCCTCGACGATGGTGAGTGCCTCGTTGAGCCGTACCGTCTGACCCGCAGCCAACGACGAGGACTCGACGTTGGGTGAGCACGCGAGGCGCATCTTGCGACCGGACGTGAAGACGTCGACGGTGTCGTCCTCGTGGACGGCCATGAGAATGCCGTAGCCGCTGGGCGGTTGACCCAGCCGGTCCACTTCCTCGCGCAGTGCGATCAACTGCTGACGAGCTTCCTTGAGCGTGTCCATCAATTTGGAGTTGCGCAACGACAGCGAGTCGATGCGGGACTCCAGTTCACGGACACGCTCCGGCGATTCTCCGAGCCCACCGAGCTGACGCCTCAGCGACGCCGCCTCGGCACGTAGCTCCTCGAGTTCCGCCCGGGCCGCAGCCGAATCCGGATTGTCTGTTGAGCTCATGAGCGACTCCTCCCAGTGAAGATCAGTCAACGCTACCGGCAGTTTCACGAATGTGCGTGTGGACACGTTCGAGCACCGCGCACTTGTGACCGATCGGTCGCACCCCGGACAGGCGGATCGGCCATGTTAGCCTCACCTGACCGACACGGTCCGACGCTATCTCGAAATGGGGCTTCACCAGTGAACAAGCGCATCACCTCGGCGTTCGCGGCTGCTGCTGCCACCGCGCTGCTCGTCACCGGCTGCGGTGGAAGCGATGATTCCGATCACGCCGATCACAGTTCGGAATCCGCCGCTGCGTCGACCACCGAAGCGGCAACGACGACGGCCGACGCCGCGGTTGCTGCACCGACGACGGCGGAACTCACCGACTCGTTGACCCTCATCGTCGCTCCCGATGTCGACGCCGCCACCAAGGCCGCGGAGATCGAGAACGGCCAGGCGCGGATCGCGAACCTGGAACAGATGACGGCTGCGCTCGCGAACTACGGCGAGATCACGTTCGACGTGTCCGAGCCGACGGTGGAGGGCGAAACTGCCACCGCGGACGTTGCCATCGCGACGCCGCGAGGAACAGCGGCACCGTCGCCCAACACCTGGGTCCTGATCGACGGCAAGTGGAAGGTTTCCGACGCGTCCGCGTGCGCGTTGCTCGCCATGGGACAGGCGCCCTGCGTCTAGAGCGTCAGCCCTTGCCGGAGCGACGCTGAGGCTTCGGAGTCACTGTGCCCGCCGCAAGTTTGCGTGCACTGACGAGAAACGCGGTGTGCCCCTGCATCCGATGTTCGGGGCGCACCGCCAAGCCGACGACGTGCCACCCGCGCACGATCGACTCCCACGATCTGGGCTCGGTCCAGCATTCCTGCCCGCGGAGAGTCTCGACGACCTTCGACAACTGCGTGACTGTCGCGACGTACACGATCAGTACTCCCCCGGGCACGAGCGCGTCGGCGACGGCAGGGAGCGCATCCCATGGCGCGAGCATGTCCAGAACGACCCGGTCGACCGTCTCCCCGGGGTGGTCCGCCCCGAAACGGTCGATGTCCGCGACGGTCAGTTCCCAGTTGGGCGGACGCTCACCGAAGAAGGTTTCGACGTTCTTCACCGCGTAGTCGGCGTGGTCCTGACGGATCTCGTAGGAGATGACCTTGCCCTCCGAACCGACGGCGCGCAGCAGCGAGCACGTCAGCGCACCGGAACCGGCCCCCGCCTCGAGCACTCGTGCACCGGGGAACACGTCTCCCTCGTGCACTATTTGCGCGGCGTCCTTCGGATAGATCACCTGCGCGCCGCGTGGCATCGACAGGACGTAATCGGTGAGCAGCGGTCGCAGCGCCAGGTACGGGGTGCCGTTGACCGAGGTGACGACGCTTCCCTCGTCCGCACCGATGAGCGCGTCGTGGGTGATTCCACCGCGGTGCGTGTGGAACTCCTTGCCCGCGTCGAGAACGACGGTGTAGTGCCTGCCCTTGCCGTCGGTGAGCTGGACGCGGTCGCCGACGCGGAACGGACCACTGCGCGCCGGCCCCGTGGACAGCGCCTGGGTGTCGTCCGTCTCCGACTGCGCCTCTGTCTCCGACTGCGTCTCTGTCTCCGACTGCATCTCGGGAGCCTGTGCCGACGGTTCAGCAGTCCCGAACACGGTTTCGTCCGAAGACTCCGAAAACCCGGAAGACACAGCCGACTACCTCTTTCGCTTTGCAGAACAGATCCGGTGGGCCCGGCGGGCCGACACTCGGCCGCCTAAGACTACGGCCTTGCGTGAATCTGTCGGTCCACGGGCTTAGTCTGCAGAGCGTGAGTATCACCGATGTGCCTGCACCACCCGTCCGAACCGGCTCCACCAGCTCGACCCGACGGAGCGCACCGGCCCTTTCTCCGTCCCGCGCGGGTGACTACAAGCAGTGCCCGCTGCTGTACCGCTTCCGTGCGATAGATCGGATACCGGAGAAATCGACGAAGGCGCAGGTCAAGGGGACGGTGGTGCACGCCGCACTGGAGGCGCTCTACGGAATGCCCAGCGAGAGCAGACATTCGGAGACGGCTGTCGGTCTCGTCGATGCCGCGTGGGATCGGGTGTGCGCCGAATCTCCTGAAGTCGCGGACACGCTCGTCGGTGACGAGCGCACCGTTCTGCTGGACCAGGCTCGGGACCTGGTCGCCGGGTATTACGAGATGGAGGATCCCACTCGATTCGATCCGGAGTCCTGCGAGCAACGGGTCGAGATCGACCTGGAGGACGGTACTCCGCTTCGAGGTTTCATCGACCGAATCGACGTCGCGCCCAACGGAATGGTCCGCGTCGTGGACTACAAAACAGGTAAGGCCCCGCGGGAGTTCACCGAGGCGAAGGCGCTGTTCCAGATGAAGTTCTATGCGCTCGTGGTCATGCGTCTACGCGGAATCGTTCCGGCACAACTGAAACTGATGTATCTGGCGGACAAGCAATCACTCACCTACACCCCGGACGAGGGTGAGTTGATCAGATTCGAGCGGATGCTCTCGGCGATCTGGAAAGCCATCGTCGCCGCAGGCAAGTCGGGCGATTTTCAGCCCAAACGTGGAAAGCTTTGCGGTTGGTGCGATCACCAGGCGCTGTGTCCCGAGTTCGGCGGCACTCCCCCGGCGTATCCGGGTTGGCCGGAGGCGCGGTCGTGACCGGCATTCCCGACGCATTCTTCGTACCGCTCGGACGAGCGGAACCGGGTACCGAACGGTTCTCGAGTACAGAGCGGTTCTCGAGTACAGAGCGGTTCTCGAGTACAGAGCAGTTCTCGAGTACAGAGCGGACGACGAGCCTCTGGGCGCCGACCATGCAGCACGGTGCTCCGCCGTCGGCACTGCTGCTCCGTGCTCTCGAACGTGTGGAAGCCCGATCCGACGTTCGGGTGACGCGGGTGGTCGTCGAACTGCTCGGACCGGTTCCCATCGCGGACATCGTGGTGAGGTCCTGGGTGGAGCGTCCGGGCAAGAACATCGAACTCGTCGCGGCCGAGTTGTGGGCAACCACTGCGACCGGGGTGGACCGTGCTGTCGCTCGCGGAACCGCGTGGCGGATGACGACGGAAGACACCGCGGCTGTTGCCCATGCCGCGGATCGGCAACTCGCGCCGCTGACGGACGCGTCGTTGCATTCGTGGGGAGGGCGGTGGAAGTCCGGGTACCTCGACAACATCGAGGTCCAGGCACTCGGAAGCATCGACGCCGACGGACCGGGCCTCGTCTGGGCGCGCCCGAAGACCGCTCTGGTCCTCGGTGAAACCATGACCCCGCTCGAGCGTCTGTTCTCCATCGCCGACATCGCCAACGGGGTCGGTGCATCTCTGGACCTCGACCATTGGACGTTCCTGAACACGGACCTCACCGTGCATGTGTTCCGGATCCCGGACGGCGAGTGGGTAGGTGTCGCGGCCGAGACCTCCGTGGGTCCGGACGGAGTGGCCATGTCCGCCGGCGTACTCCACGACGAGCACGGACCGGTCGGGCGTATCGCCCAGACCGTGCTGGTCCGTCCCCGTTCCTGACCGAACCGGTCAGAACGCCCGGCAGGACCGAATGTCCGACGCGAGAATAGCTTTCGCGCCGAGGTCGGCGAGATCGTCCATGACGGTGTTGTGAACCTTGCGAGAGACCATGGCACGCACGGCGATCCAGTTCTCGTCGGCCATCGGCGACAGCGTCGGGGACTCGATTCCGGGCGTAATCTTGACGGCCTCGTCGAGAATGGCCTTGGGGCAGTCGTAGTCCAGCATCAGATACTGCTGCGCGAACACGACGCCCTGGACGCGAGCGATGAGCTGCTTGCGAGTCCTGTCGGAGCGATCGCTGCCCTCACGTTCGATGAGCACTCCCTCGGAATCGCACAGCGACTCGCCGAATGCCACCAGGTTGTTCTGACGTAGTGAGCGGCCGGATTCCACGACATCGGCGATGGCGTCGGCGACACCGAGTTGGATGGAGATCTCCACAGCACCGTCGAGACGGATGACCGTTGCTTCCAACCCTCGAGCCGCCAGGTCGGCCTTGACGAGGTTCGGGTACGACGTGGCGATTCGCAGACCGTTCAGGTCTGCCGTCGACCACTCCTTGCCCTGAGGTCCCGCGTACCGAAAGGTGGAGCGACCGAAGCCGAGACCGAGCAACTCCTCCACCGGCGCCCCGGAATCGAGTGCGAGGTCGCGGCCGGTGATGCCCAGGTCGAGTTGACCCGAACCGACGTAGATCGCGATGTCCTTGGGACGGAGAAAGAAGAATTCGACGCCGTTCGCGTTGTCGAGGACGGTCAGGTCCTTCGAGTCGCTGCGGCGACGATAGCCGGCCTCCTTGAGAATTTCGGCTGCGGACTCGGAGAGGGCGCCCTTGTTGGGAACTGCTACACGCAACATTGCGAGGTCCTTAGATCGGGAAAGTCAGACGGTGAACGTGTGCACACGGTTCACAGATGTCGGTAGACATCGTCGAGCGTCAGGCCCCGACCCACCATCAGCACCTGGACCCAGTACAGCAGCTGCGAGATCTCCTCGGCGAGCGCTTCGTCGCCTTCGTGCTCGGCGGCGATCCAGACCTCACCCGCTTCTTCGATGATCTTCTTGCCCTGCGCATGCACGCCTGCATCCAACGCAGCGACGGTGCCGGAGCCCTCGGGGCGGGTGGCAGCGCGGTCGGTCAGCTCGGCGAACAGGGAATCGAAGGTCTTCACGGTGAAAGATTCTTTCATGACGACGCGGGACGCCGTGCATCGCACCATGCCGAGCGGAGGTCGTCGGCCGTGAGACCGACGAGCGATTCGCGTACGACGTAGCCTGGAGACGCCGCCACAGCAACCTCCGACGGCACGAGGAGTACGGAGCATCCTGCTCGGTGAGCCGACAGCGACCCGGTCGGAGAGTCCTCGACCGCGAGGCACTGCGACGGGTCGAGGCCGAGCAGAGCAGCGCCCTTCAGATAGGGCGCCGGATGCGGCTTGCCTTCGTCGACTTCGTCGCCACTGACGGTGAAGTCGAAGTACTCACGCCCGATGGTGTCCAACGCGTTCTCGACGAGTCCGCGTTCGGTGTTGGTGACCAGTGCGGTCCTCAGCCCGATGTCGCGGGCGAGCGCCAGCGCGTCCTTGGCGCCGGGACGCCACGGGATGCCTTCGGCGAACAGTTCGGACACACGGGCGGTCAGCCAGTCGCGTCCAGCGGCGAGCGATTCCTCGGTGACGTCGGTGTCGGTGTGCACGAAGACCTTGGTCAGCGCGCCGCGCATGGAGTTGCCGAGCGTGCTCTCGCGAACCTCGGGGGTGAGCTCACGCCCGTGGGTCACGGACAGTTCCGCAACTGCAACGTCCCAGATCTTCTCCGAGTCGAGCAGTGTGCCGTCCATGTCCCACAGGACGCCCTGCAGAGACGAGTTGTCAGACATTGAAGTACTTGGCCTCCGGGTGGTGAAGAACGAATGCGTCGGTGGATTGCTCGGGATGCAGCTGCAGTTCTTCCGACAGCTTCACGCCGATACGTTCCGGTTCGAGCAGTGCCGCGAGCTTGACGCGATCCTCGAGGTCCGGGCACGCACCGTAGCCGAACGAGTAACGAGCGCCGCGATATTCGAGCTTGAAGAAGCCTTCCGCGTCCTCGGGATCGTCCTCGGCGACGCTTCGACCACCCGTGAGTTTCAGCTCCTCGCGGACGCGGCGATGCCAGTACTCGGCGAGCGCCTCGGTCAGCTGCACACCGATACCGTGCACCTCGAGGTAGTCGCGGTAGGAATCCGCCGCGAACAGTTCGTTGGCGAAGTCCGCGATGGGCTGGCCCATCGTCACCAGGTTCATCGGCAACACGTCGACCTGACCGGTGTCGCGAGCACGCTCTCGCGACCGAACGAAGTCCGCGATGCACAGGAAACGGTCCCGCTGCTGCCTCGGGAAGGTGAATCGGAAGCGTTCGGGCGCATCAGGATTCGGCTCGGTGAGGACGATCACGTCGTCGCCCTCGGACACCGCAGGAAAGTAGCCGTACACCAGCGCCGCGTGGGCGAGAATGCCGTCCGTACTGAGGCGGTCCAGCCAGTACCGCAGCCGCGGCTTGCCCTCCGACTCGACGAGATCCTCGTACGTCGCTCCCTCACCCTTGCGAGCGCCGCGCAGACCCCACTGCCCGAGGAAGAGCGCGCGCTCGTCGAGCAGACCCGAGTACTCCGACAACGACACGCCCTTGACGATGCGGGTGCCCCAGAACGGCGGCACAGGAGTCTCGACATCGATCGCCACGTCGGACCGTTCCGGAACGACGACGGGAACCTCGGCCGCCTTCCGCTGCTCGGCGATTCGGCGCGAGCGCTCGTGACGCGCCTTCCGTTCCTCGGCCTTCGCCTTGGCTTCGAGCGCCTCCGGACTGTCCGGGGCCGGTCCCCCGCCTCGTTTGGTGGTCATGATGGTGTCCATCAGCCGTAGACCCTCGAACGCGTCGCGGGCGTAGTGGACATCGCCCTGATAGACGTCCTGAAGATCGTTCTCGACGTAGGACCGCGTCAACGCGGCCCCACCGAGCAGAACCGGGAACTGCTCGGCAACACCCTTGTTGTTGAGCTCGATCAGGTTGTCCTTCATGACGACCGTGGACTTCACGAGCAACCCGGACATGCCGATGACGTCGGCGCGCTTGTCGATCGCCGCTTCCAGAATGGTGGCAATCGGTTGTTTGATACCGAGATTGACGACCTCGTATCCGTTGTTGCTCAGGATGATGTCGACCAGGTTCTTGCCGATGTCGTGGACGTCGCCCTTGACGGTTCCGAGCACGATGCGCCCCTTGCCGTCGTCGTCGGTGGCCTCCATGTGTGGTTCCAGGTATGCCACAGCGGCTTTCATCACCTCGGCGGAGGCGAGGACGAACGGCAACTGCATCTGACCCGATCCGAACAGCTCACCCACGGTCTTCATGCCGGACAGCAGCGTCTCGTTGATGATCTCGAGCGGTGGCTTCTCGCCCATCGCGGCATCGAGATCGACGTCGAGGCCGTTTCTCTCACCGTCGACGATGCGGCGCTCGAGTCGCTCGAACAGTGGCAGCCGCGCCAGCTCCTCGGCCCGGGACTCGCGCGCAGACGCCGCCGAGACCCCCTCGAACAGCTGCATCAGCTTCTGCAGCGGGTCGTACCCCTCGGACCTGCGGTCGTACACGAGATCGAGCGCGGTTTCGCGTTGCTCGTCCGGAATCTTGTTCATCGGCAGGATCTTCGACGCGTGGACGATCGCAGTGTCCAGTCCGGCCTCGGTGCACTCGTGCAGGAACACCGAATTCAGGACCTGACGCGCTGCCGGGTTGAGACCGAACGAGATGTTGGACAGACCGAGTGTGGTGTGCACCTTGGGGTACTTGGCCTTGAGCTGCCGAATTGCCTCGATGGTCTCGATGCCGTCTCGCCGGACCTCCTCCTGACCGGTGGAGATGGGGAACGTCAACGTGTCGACGATGATGTCCTCGTGGGACAGGCCCCAGTTGGTGGTGATGTCCTCGATCAACCGATCGGCGACGCGCACCTTCCACTCGGCCGTGCGGGCCTGACCTTCCTCGTCGATCGTCAATGCGACGACTGCCGCGCCGTGCTCCTTGACGAGCTTCATGATCTTCTGGAAGCGCGAATCCGGTCCGTCGCCGTCCTCGTAGTTGACGGAGTTGACGGCGCTGCGGCCGCCGAGGTGTTCGAGACCTGCCTCCAGAACTGCAGGTTCGGTGGAGTCCAGCATGATCGGAAGTGTCGACGCCGTCGCCAATCGTGATGCGAGCGCGGACATGTCGGCCGCACCGTCGCGTCCGACGTAGTCGACGTTGAGGTCGAGCATGTGTGCACCGTCGCGCGTCTGATCCTTGGCGATGTCGAGGCACTTCTCGTAGTCCTCGGCGATCATCGCATCGCGAAATGCCTTGGACCCGTTGGAGTTCGTCCGCTCACCGATCATCAGGATGCTGGCGTCCTGCTCGAACGGCACAGCCGAGTAGAGCGATGCCACGCCGGGCTCGGGTGCAGGCGCCCGGTCGGCCTTCGCGACACCGTGGACGAGGTCCGCGACCTGACGGATGTGCTCCGGCGTGGTTCCGCAGCACCCACCGACGAGAGACAGGCCGTACTCGGACACGAAACCACCGAGCGCGTCGGCGAGTTCCGGCGCCGTCAACGGATACTCGGCTCCGCGAGGACCGAGCGTCGGCAAACCGGCATTCGGCATGACCGACACCGGGAGCGTCGAATGCTTCGACAGGTGGCGCAGATGCTCGCTCATCTCGGCAGGACCCGTCGCGCAGTTCAGACCGATCATGTCGATCCCCAGTGGCTCCAGCGCCGTCAACGCAGCACCGATTTCGCTACCGAGAAGCATCGCCCCGGTCGTCTCGACGGTCACGTGCGTGATGATCGGAATACGCACGCCGAGTTTGTCCATCGCGTGCTGACTGCCGATGATCGCGGCTTTGACCTGAAGCAGGTCCTGGCACGTCTCGACCAGGATGGCGTCGGCGCCGCCGTCGATCATGCCGAGCGCTGCCTCGACGTACGCGTCCCGCAACACTGCGAACGGCGCATGCCCCAACGTCGGAAGCTTCGTTCCCGGACCCATCGATCCCAGGACGAACCGCTCCATCCCGTCGCGTCCGGGTCCCATCTCGTCGGCCGTTTCGCGGGCGAGGCGCGTTCCCTTCTCGGCCAACTCGCGGATCCGATCCGAGATGTCGTAGTCGGCGAGGTTGGGGAGGTTGCACCCGAACGTGTTGGTCTCGACCGCGTCTGCACCGGCATCGAAGTACGCGCGGTGTATCTCCCGTAGGACATCCGGGCGCGTGTCGTTGAGGATTTCGTTGCAGCCCTCGAGTCCGAGGAAATCGTCCAGCGTCAGGTTCGCATCCTGCAGCATCGTGCCCATTGCCCCGTCACCGATGACAACGCGACTGCGAATCGCATCGAGCAGGCTGGTTCTGTGTAGCGCAGGCATCCCTACAGAGTAATGGGCGCGTGGCTGTGCCCCTCACGGCGCAGCCTGGTCGTAGGCTGTCGTGGTGAGTCCCCGAAACCTCGACGGCAACCAACCCGCCGACAACGACGATACAGAACACGACAATCCGGACAGTGCGGCCGAAGCACTGCTGGAAGCGGTGTCCTCGGCTGTGTCGAACGCAACACCGGTGCCGACGGCCTCCGAACTCGACGACGACGATCTTCCACTCCCGACCCTCCGCGACCCGATACTCGTCGCCGCGTTCGAGGGGTGGAACGACGCAGGCGACGCCGCGAGCGGAGCCGTCGAGCATCTGGAGTTGATCTGGGATGCGACGCCTCTCGCCGAGCTCGACTCGGAGGACTACTACGACTATCAGGTCAACAGGCCGACCATTCGGCAGGTGGACGGTGTGACCAGAGAGATTCAGTGGCCGTCGACGAGGTTGTCGGTGTGCTCACCGCCGGGAAGCGCCAGGGATGTGGTGTTGCTTCGGGGTATCGAACCGAACATGCGGTGGAGAAGTTTCTGCGACGATCTGCTGGAGTTCGTCGACCAACTCGGTGTCGACACCGTCGTGATCCTGGGTGCCTTGCTCGCGGACACCCCGCACACCCGTCCTGTTCCGGTGACGGGCAGTGCGTACAGCGTCGAAGCGGCGGAACGCTTCAACCTGGAGCAGACGCGCTACGAGGGTCCGACGGGCATCACCGGCGTGTTGCAGGACGAGTGCGTCAAAGCAGGTGTTCCGGCGGTCTCGTTCTGGGCGGCCGTGCCCCACTACGTCTCGCAACCGCCGAATCCGAAGGCAACCGTTGCGCTGCTTCAGCGTGTCGAGGACGTTCTCGACATCGAGGTTCCGCTCGGCGAACTCCCCACTCAGGCCGAGGAATGGGAGGAAGCCGTCACCGACATGACGAAGGAAGACGAGGAGATCAGCGAATACGTCCGCACCCTGGAGGAGCGCGGCGACGCCGAGGTCGACATCTCCGAGGCCATCTCCAAGATCGACGGGGACGCCATCGCTGCCGAGTTCGAGCGCTACCTGCGTCGACGAGGGCCGGGCAACTTCGGGCTGTGATCGGTTCCGACCCCGGGCGCCTGCGTGTTGCGGCGCTCTATTTCGGGGGATTTCTCGGTCCGTTCGGCGGCGCCCTCGTGGCCTCGATGCTTCCCGAGATGGGTGCCTCGCTCGGCGTGTCGACAGGATCGGCGTCGGCATCCCTGACTGCGTACCTGCTTCCGTTCGCCGCGGTGATGCTGGTGTCCGGAACGCTCGGCGCACGCTGGGGACGCCTTCGCACCGTCCGCATCGCCTATGCGGTGTACACGGCCGCGTCGATCGTGTGCGTGTTCGCACCGAGCCTCGAGGTGTTGCTCGCTGCTCGCGCAGTGCAGGGATGCGGCAACGCGTTCACGACCCCACTGTTGCTCGTGACTCTCGCCGAGGCCACCCCACGAGCGCGGCTGGGCAGGGTGCTCGGAACGTTCGGTGCCCTGCAGGCGGCCGGACAGACGAGCGCCCCGCTCGTCGGGGGTCTTTCGGCCGAGTTCGACTGGCGATACGCGTTCGTCGTTCTCGCCTGTGTGTCCGCGGTTCTCGGCGTCGTCGGTCTCCCGAGAACCACCACTGCAGAGCAGACAGCACCTCCCCGCGAACGTCTGCGCGACGCCCTGCGGCCCTACGTTCTGAGAGTCGGCGTGGTGGCGCTCCTGGGATGGGGAGCACTCGGCGGGGTGAACTTCCTCCTCGCGTATCGCGCGGAAGATCAGTTCGGACTGACGGCGTCCCAACGCGGACTGCTCCTGACCGTGTTCGGGCTCACCGGCATCCTGACCGCGCGCAGCGTCGGACGCCTCATCGATCGCCTCGGCGCACAGCGGACCGTGCTGATCGGTGCCGTCGCCGGTGCGGCGCTCGTGGCGGTTGCGGGCACCGTGCCCGTGCTGTGGGCGGTCGCAGCTGCCTGGGCGGTCGCCGGAATCGCGTCGCAGTTCGTTCTCGTCGGCGTCAACGCCGCGGTACTGGCAGGCGGGTCCAGCCGAGGCGGCGCAGTGTCGGTGGTGCAGGCGTTCAGATTCTCCGGCGCGGCGGTTGCGCCGCTCGCTCTCACTCCGTTGTATCTCGCACATCCGTCGGCGGGATTCCTCGTACCCGCAGTGCTTCTCGCCGTGGTCGCGCCCCTCGCCATGCCCCGAACCTCCGCGCCCTGACATCCGCGCACGACGTCGTGTGAGCACATTCTGACCCTGCCGTAACCCGCACGCCTCCACCGCGTCACCGTTCGGCGCGACAGTCGTGGCATGGCAAGCACACCGCGGTTTCTGCAGGGCGTCTTCCCGTTCACCGGACACGGACTCGACAAGCCGGAGAACGTCGACCCGTCCACCACCTTCGTCGTACCGTCGGGATCGATCGCGCAGCCGCTGTACTTCAGGGGCGGAAACTCCAGCGACGAACTCGTCGTGGTTTCGTTGCTCCGGGACGGGCAGCCGATGCGTCTGTTCCCCATGGGAGCCAAGAGCGGGGTCAACATCCCGTTGCGTGTGGTCGAGGACGTCGACCCGGACTCGGTCCTGGAGCTGGTCGTCGCAGCTCCCGAGGGAACGACGGGCGAGGTCGTCGTCGACTTCGGTCTGGTGTTGATCTGATGTCGGGGTCCGAATCGAACAGGACCCGCCTGCTCGTGGTCGGCAACGGAATGGCAGGCGCCAGAACGGTCGAGGAAATTCTGAAACGGAGCGCCGATCGGTTCGACGTCACGATGATCGGCGACGAACCGTACGGCAACTACAACCGCATCATGCTCTCGCACGTGCTTGCCGGGGAGACCGGCGTCGACGACGAGGATCTCCTCCTGAACCCGATGAGTTGGTACCGGGAGAACGGCGTGACTCTGTACGCGGGCGACCGAGCAGTGTCCCTCGATCGGTTCGCGAAATCGGTGCGATGCGAGAGCGGTCGCGACGTGGCCTACGACATCTTGATCATCGCGACGGGAAGCAACAACTTCTTCCCCAACATGGACGGACTCCGTGAACCCGACGGCCGACTTGCCCGCGGCGTGTTCGGGTTTCGGACCATCGAGGACACCAACGGGATGCTGCAGATGGCGGCATCGCAGGACGACCTGCGCGCAGTGGTCATCGGCGGTGGCCTGCTGGGACTCGAAGCAGCGTACGGTCTACGCACGCAGGGCCTCGATGTGGACGTCGTGCACTCCCCCGGTCATCTCATGAACCAGCAGCTCGACGAACGCGGCGGCAAGCTGCTGCGGAACAAGATCGAATCGCTGGGCGTGGGAGTGCACACGTCCAAACGCACGACCTCCGTTCTGCGCACCGAGACCGGCGCAGTGGCCGGTGTCGGTTTCGGCGACGGCACGTCGCTGCCCGCGGACATGATCGTCGTCACCGCGGGAATCCGCCCGAATGTCGAGTTCGCACGAGGGGGCGGCCTCGTCATCGAGCGCGGAATCGTCGTCGACGACCAGTTGCGCTGCGAGGACGAAGGGTCGATCTTCGCGGTCGGTGAATGCTGCCAGCACCGAGGCGAGGTGTACGGCCTCGTCGCACCGCTGTGGGAGCAGGCCGTGGTACTTGCCGAGCACCTGACCGGCACGGATCCCGCTGCCGCGTACCACGGTTCGAGGCTGACGACCAAGCTCAAGGTCGCCGGGGTGGACGTCGCCGCAATGGGCGTGAAGGGACCCGAGCGTGAGGACGACGAGTTCGTCCAGTTCTACGAGCCCAGAAGCGGTACCTACAAGAGCGTGGTCGTCCGCGACGGAAAGTTGATCGGCGCAACGCTTCTGGGTGACATCAGCAAAGCGAACTTCTTGACGCAGGCGTTCGACGAGAAGGTACCGCTGCCCGACGAGCGGATCAGCATGCTCTTCGACATGGGCACCCCTACCGCGGCGACCGGGGCTGCCGAACTGGCCGACGACGTTCAGGTGTGCAACTGCAACGGAGTCACGAAGGGCACGATCGTCGCCTGTGTCCACGCGGGTGCCAAGTCGATGGGCGACGTCACGGCCGCGACCCGCGCCGGGAAAGGATGCGGATCGTGCAAGGGGTTGGTCGCCGACATCCTGGCCTGTGCCGCAGGCGGCGCGGTCGAAGCCGACCCGGCTGCGGACTGGTACGTCCCGTGCATCCCGTTGTCCAAGCCCGCCCTCATCGAGGTGATCCGCGAGCGTGATCTGAGGTCGGTGTCGCAGGTGTTCACCGAACTGGCGACCGGCGGCCGCGAGGACGTGCCGTCGAAGATGCCGTTGGCGTCCTTGCTCCGCACCGTGTGGGGACCGGACTGGGTGGACGAGCGCGGAGCACTGTTCATCAACGACCGCGTCCACGCCAACATCCAACGCGACGGCACGTTCTCGGTGGTTCCCCAGATGAAAGGCGGCGTCACCACCCCGGACCAACTGCGCAGGATCGCCGACGTCGCGGACAAGTACCAGGTGCCGCTCGTCAAAGTCACCGGCGGACAACGCATCGATCTGCTCGGCATCAAGAAGGAAGACCTCCCCAAGGTGTGGGGCGATCTCGACATGCCGTCCGGTTTCGCCTACGGCAAGAGCATGCGGACCGTCAAAACCTGCGTCGGCAGCGACTTCTGCCGGTTCGGTCTCGGCGATTCGACCGCACTGGGCATCGCGCTCGAGGACCGGTTCCAGGGCTTGGAGACCCCGGCGAAGCTGAAACTCGCCGTCGCCGGCTGCCCCCGCAACTGTTCCGAGGCACTGTGCAAGGACCTCGGTGTCGTGTCCGTCGGCGAGGACAAGTGGGAGATCTACGTGGGCGGTGCAGCGGGAGCGCACATCAGGAAGGGCGATCTGCTCGCCACCGTGGTCGGCGCCGATGAAGTGATCCGTGTCGCGGGAATCTTCATCCAGCACTATCGGGAGACGGCCCACTGGCTCGAGCGGACCTACGCCTGGGTTCCCCGTATCGGCCTGGAAGCACTCCAGCGGATCTTGATCGAGGACGCCGACGGGATCGTCGCGGGATTGGAGCAACGAATGCAGACGTCCGTCGACGGCTACCGCGACCCGTGGCAGGACCGGGTCGAGCAGAAGTCGCCCGCCCAGTTCGCACCGTCGCTCCCCCTGCTTCCGCTGCCTCGGGTCCCGGTCCGATGAGCATCCCCGTCGGTGCCGTGGAGGACCTGACACCTGGGGAAGGCCGCGCCTATGTGGTCGACGGCAAGCAGGTTGCCGTCTTCCTGCTCGGTGACGGCACCGTACGCGCCATGGACGCCGTCTGTCCTCACAAGGGAGGCCCGCTCGCGGACGGCCAGATCGACGGCTCCGTGGTGATGTGCCCGCTGCACCAGTACACGTTCTCGCTCGACACGGGTGTGTGCCCCAGCGGCATCGATTCCGTCAGGACATACCCGGCAGCGGTGGTGGACGGGAAGGTCACCGTCGACGTCTGAATCGCACCCTTCGGCGTGTTTTTCGCTCCTGGGCAGTGGACGCCTACCCTGTTGCAGTGAGCGAATCAGGAGCGGAGCCGGTGGTCGACGACATCCGGCACAGTACTGCGACTGCTTTTCTGCAGGAAGAACGGCTGAAACTGTTCGCGTTCACGGTGGCAGAGAAGCGGGCCGAGTACCTCTGGGTGTTGCGCGCGTTCGACATCGCACGCGCCAACTACGTCGTGTTGCTGCACGCCGCCGATGTCGCGGACACACTGGCGAGGAATGCGCCGGAGAATCTTCGGCTCGGAGCGGCGGAGATCGCGCCCCTGCTCGAACAACTGCACGCGTGGGAACTACTCGAGCGGAGCTACGACGGATCTCGCGCGGCGACACTCGCGGAGTATCGGAACCGTCATTTCGTGTATCAGTTCAGCGGCGCCGGGTACAAGGCATTCCGCGCCGTCGAGGACGTGCTGGGCGCACGGCTCGACGACGCCTCTCTGTCCCGGCTCGTTCTGCCCGAACTTCTCGCCGACATGCACGAGCTCGCCGAGGCCAATCGGCAAGCGGACGGCGATCGCATCTACCGTAAGCTTAGCCGCCTGGACTCCACGCTGTCCGAAATGGCAACGCGCGCAGCACATTTCTACCTCGTTCTCGGCGACCTGGTGCGTACCACGGAAATCACCCCCGAGACGTTTCTGGTGCACAAGGATGCGCTGTTGACGCACATGCGCGAGTTCAGCTCGGATCTGACGCGGTACGCACCCAAGCTCGCCGAAGCCATCGCGGTGGTCGAGTCGACCGGAATATCGGAACTGATCCACCGGGCGGCGGTCAGCGACGAGCGCGTGTTCCTCACCGTCGAGGAACGCACGGCGGACTGGCGGGCACGGTGGTCCGGCCTGTCGCACTGGTTCGTCGCAGCAGACGCCGAGCTCAGCGAGTCCGAACGCCTCCGCGAGGGCACCATGAGCGCGATCGCGGCCGTGCTGTCGCTGCTCCGACGCGTCACGGAGACCCGGAAGGGCGGCGTCAGCCGTGAAAGTCAGCTCCGTCACCTGGCGGGATGGTTTGCGAACACGTCCAGCGAAGACAGTGCGCATGCCCTGTTCCACGCCGTGTTCGGGCTCGGCCGTCCGCGCCATCTGTCGATGGTGCACCCGGACGCCGACATCATCCCCACCTCCCGCTCCTGGTGGGAGGCACCACCGGTGGAGATCTCACGGACGCTGGCGGAGACCGGTCGGGCGCCGTCGCCCGGGCTTCCCGGCCGGGTGCAACGCAACGACGGCGGAATCAGGAGGCTCCGCGAGCAGCAACTCGAAGCCCAGCGAGTCCGCAGTGCAGCCGCACGTTCACTGGCGTCCGACGGCGTCTACGAACGGACCCTCGACGAGGAGGAAACCGAGGTGCTGCTCGGCCTACTGAACGCCGCACTGACCGCGCGAGTTCGGGTCAGTGGACGAACGTCGGGATCCACCGGATCCGACAGCGGGGTGAAGCTCACGTTGACCACATCCGAGACCTCGACCGTCGTGCGCACGGCGCGCGGCCGACTGCACCTGGACCGTCTGCAGCTGGACGTGGCCGAGGTGGCCGGTCGATGAGAGCACGTGAAATACCTTCTCTCGCACTCGATTCCTACCAGCGCGCCGCGAGAGTGGCATTGGCGAACCACCTGGTCACCCGAGACTATCCGGACCGCATCGCGCTGCCACTTCTGCGCAGGTGGGCGACGGAACTGCGCGAGGACCTTCTCGAACTCTTCGGGTATCGACTCGAGGTCACCGAGACGACGGCCCGCGTGTACCCGGTGATCGACTCGCTCGATCCGAGCCAACCCGCCCGCACGGCCTCGGACCGCATCTTCGATCGACGCCGATACGCCTACCTGGCACTGGCCATGGCCGCGTTGGGACGAGCAGGCAACCAGATCACTCTGTCCGAGCTCGCCGACCACGTCGCCGCCGAGGCCGGGCAGGTCGACGGCGTCGAGTTGGAAGCGGATCGAGCGTCCGACCGGGATGCGTTCGTCGACGCGGTCGGCTGGTTGGCAGCTCGCGGTGCCATCTCTCTCGCCGACGGGGACGCGTCGGGCTGGGCGAGCAATCCGTCCTCGGGCGAGGCGTTGTACGACATCGAGCGTTCGGTGGTCGTCGCGTTGTTCCGGCCGCCGCGAGCAGTGCAGCATCTGCGTTCGGTCACCGGCCTACTCGTGGGATCCGACTCCCCGGTCGACGAGGATTCGGACGACGACGCCGCGCGCCCCACGGATCCGAAAGAGACGTTGCGCAAGGTCAGACGCGCTCTGGTCGAACGCCCCGTCGTGTACTTCGAGGATCTGGATCAGGACGGACGCACCGCACTCGCGGCGGACAGAACCGTCGCCGACGTGGAACTGCTCACCGGCTTGGTGTCCGAACGCCGCGCCGAGGGTGTCACGCTGATCGACACCGCGGGCAGGATGTCCGACGTACGGTTCCCGAGTACCGGCACCATCGCCCAGGTCGCACTGCTCCTGGCCGGCGAGATATCCGACCGTGTCGTCGACCCGGACGCCGACGCCCTCGCACACCATGCGCTCGCGCACCACGCGATCGTCGCGGACGACGACTTGGTGACGCGGCTGGATGCGGCCATCCCCGGCGGCGGAATCTTCGACGACCTGGCCGAATTCGGGTCGCCGACGGGCCCTGTCCCCGATACCGGCACCCCACCGGCCACCTATCCGTTCGTGGAGAACAGTTGGCTCGCGCACACCGTCGCCGATCTGGTCGAACGTTTCGGCCGCACGTTCGCCGCCCAGTGGCAAGCCGACCCCGACGGCCTGCGTGAACGAGCGGTGCAGATGCTGCATCGACTTCGGTTGGTGCACATCATGTCCGGCGGAGTTCTCGTGCTTCCCGTCATCGCCCGGTATCGCGATGTGATGGTGAGCGTGCGAGACCGGGTACCGCAGGACTCCTTGTTCGACAGCCGTTCCACGGACACAGAAATCGAGGCGCAGTAGATGACCGCACACTCCGAGCGCTTCCGCCCGACGCGAGCAGGAATCGTCAACCTGTGGGACTACCGTGACCAGGAGTTCTCGTTCGCCGACGGGCGGCTCGTCCTCCGTGGTCCGAACGGTTCGGGTAAGACCAAAGCCCTCGAAGTTCTGTTCCCCTTCGTCCTCGACGGGCGCATCGAACCGCGCCGGCTCAACCCGTTCGCGGGTGAGGAACGGACGATGAAGTCCAACCTGCTCTATCGCGGTCAGGAGAGCGCGCACTCCTACGTCTGGATGGAGTTCTCGCGCGGCACTCACGAGGACCCGGAGTCGGTCACCGTCGGAATCGGAATGCGTGCCAGCAGACAGAACGACAAGGTCACTCGCTGGTACTTCGTCGCCGACGGTCGCGCCGGGGTGGATTTCTCGTTGCTGGGCTCCGACGACCGCCCGCTCACCAAGAAGCAACTCGTCGAGCAGTTGGGCACCGACGCTTTGGCCGATCGTCCCGTGGACTATCGGGCTGCTATCGACGCTCGCATGTTCGGACTCGGCGCGGAGCGGTACGACCAGCTGATCAATCTCATTCTGACGCTTCGCCGTCCGCAGCTCGCGAAGAACCTGGATCCGAAGGGGTTGTCGCAGGCGCTGACCGACGGGCTGCGTCCCCTCGACGATCAGTTGGTGCTCGAAGCTGCGCGCTCGTTCAGCGACATGGAAGAGGTCGGGCGGGCCCTCGAAGGTCTTGCCCAGGCGGACCAGGCGGCGAAGAATTTCGTCGGGGTCTACTCGAAGTATCTCCGTGTGCAGGCTCGCTCGGATGTCGAACAGGTCTCCCGCAGGCTCGAAGCGGTGACCCATGCGACAACGGCGCACTTCGCCGCAGCCGCACTGAAGGAACGTCGGTTGCAGGAGCGTCTGGCGGCGGAGAAGCGATTCGACGACGCCGAACGCGCCCTCGACCAGGCCCTTGCCGATCGCGAGACGCTGCAGCGTTCGAGCGCGTACGAGGGCAAGCAGCAACTCGACGACTTGGCGGAATCGGCTGCGAAACTGAAGGTCTCGGCCGCCCAACAGTCCGAGCGTGCACGGGGTGCGCAGGCCGAACTCGAGAAGCGCACCACCGAATCCGCGAGGGCGGACACTGCTCTGAAGGATGCGACGACAGCGCTCGCTCGCGCCGAGGAGGAGTTGCAGGCCGCTGCCGAGGACGCAGGTATCGCGTGGGCGTCGATGCCCGCGGGCGCGCGCACCGACCAGTTCAGCACCGCTGTGCGTGGTCACGCCGAGGAACGTGACGGCGACGTGCGCGCCGTGCGGGAAGCGCTCGGAACAGCGGAGAAGGCGAGCACCGAACGTGCGCGCGCGGACCGCAGTGCCACCAGGGCGCACGAGTTGCTGGACGCCGCACGCGCGGCCGTGACGGGAGCCGAGGCATCGGTGGAACTCGCACGGGCGCAGTACACGTCGGCGCTGCGGGCGTGGTGGTCCGAACATTCGTCCACCTACCAACTCGCCGGCATCACGTCGTCGGCGTTCGAGGCTCTCGATGCCGCCGTTCCGCGTATCGGCGAGGACGACGGGCCGAGCTTGGACACCGTGCTCGCCGACGCCTCGGCCGACGGACTCGATACCGTCCGGGCTCGGCGAACGCACGCACAGCTCGGTGCTGCCGCGCTGACCGAGGAACTGTCCTCGATGCGGGCCGAGCGGGACCTCGTCAGCGCCGAACACGACGACGCACCTCCACCCTTCGCGGCACGCACGTCCTCGCGTGACGGTCTGCTCGGTGCGCCGCTGTGGCAGCTCGTGCGGTTCGCCGAGGGCGTCGATCCGTCCGAGGCGGCAGGTGTCGAATCCGCACTGCAGGCCGCGAACCTGCTCGACGGCTGGGTCTCGCCGACAGCCGTCCCCGACTCGCTCGAGTCCGAGCAGTACCTCGTTCCCGCTCCCGTGGAGTCCCGCCCGACCGGTCCCACCTTGGTGGACGTCCTCGTTCCCGAGTCGGGGACGGACGTGCCGGAGGAACTGATTCGAGACATCCTGTCCTCGATCTCGTTGGGACTGGTCGACGGCGTGACGTGTGTCGGTGTCGACGGCCGGTTCCGTCAGGGACTTCAGCGGGGACGGCACCGGAAGCAGGACGCCGAGTACATCGGAGCGACGGCACGCGCAGCCCGCCGCGCTACCCGTATCGCCGAGCTCGACAAATCCATCGCCGGTTCCGAGGCGTCGCTGAACGCCACCCGAGAAGAGGAACGCTCGGCCGCCGACCTTCTTCGCGGACTCGCCGCGGCAGCCAAGCAGCTGCCCAAGGCGTCGGCGATCATCAAGTCGCAGAAGGCCGTGACGGAATCCGCCGGGGCTTTGCGGACGTCACAGGCCGGGGCAGCTGCTGCGGACGCCGAACTCGACCAGGCCATCGCGGAACTGTCCGCCCGAGAGAAGCATCTACGTTCCACGGCGGTCGCGCACCGCACACCGCACACCGCACGGGAGATCGACTCGCTGGCCGCGGCCATTCGACATTTCCAGAATCAAGGCGAGCTGGTCCTGCGCCGACGCGGTGACCGCGTGCGCGAGGCCGAACGCGGTCGCGAAGCGTTGAACAGGTTGGAGGAGCAGACCGGCCTGGCCGAGGAACTCGCGGAGGAAGCGGCCATCGCCGAGGAGAGTCATCTTCAACAGGTCCAGAAGCTGGAGATTCTCAGCGAGAAGCTCGGGTCGACGGCCGTTTCGATCAACGCCGATCTGGAACGTGCGCGCGAGAAGATCGAGGCGTGCAAGGTCGAGCAGCGCGCCGCCCGCAAGGCCGACAAGGACGCAGGCGAGGCCATCGGTAAGGCCGAGGGTGCGTGCAACACCGCACAGGAGAGTCTGCGCGCTGCACTCACCGAAGGAATCGACGACGCCAAGCGTCTCGCTCCCTACGCACGCAAGGACCTGCTCGCCATTCTCGGTGTGCACGATCCGTACGCGTGGCCGTCGAGCGACTCCGCGTGGCTCGGCGTCGAGCAGATCCTCTACCGCATCCAGCATGCGGCGTCGCCGGACGACGACTTCCAGGTGCTCCCGGTCGCAGTCGCCGGACTGCACGCGGCGCTCGACGAGGCCACGGCATCGGTGAAAGCCGGTGAGTCCTACCGCAAGAGCACGCGCACGTCGCTGACGACCGCGCTGCAGGAGTTCGACTCGCAGCTCGCGTCGTCCGGTCAGGACTACCGACTTCAGTGGGACGCCCCGGACGGGTTGACAGTGGTTCGCGTCCAGGACGAACAGGGCTACTCCTCGATCGGCGACTTCGCCGACCGCATCGGCGACGCACGATCCAACCAGGAGACGCTCCTCACCGAGCACGAACGCAGGATCCTCGAGGATGCTCTCCTGACCGGGCTTGCACAGCAGATCCACGAACGCACCGTCGACGCTCGTGAGCTCATCGGACAGATGGCCAGTGAGATGAAGCAGCGAAAGATGTCCTCCGGCAACACCATCGGTGTGCATTGGGTACTGGCGGACAATCTCGACGACGGTGCCCGCGAGATCTCCAAGCTGCTCGACCGGGACGCGTCGGCATTGAGCTCGGACGACCTCGCGAAGATGCGCGCGCACTTCGCATCCGAGATCAGAATTGCCCGAGCTGCGCATCCCGAGCGCTCGTATCCCGAGATCCTGGCATCGACGCTGGATTACCGACGCTGGCGTGTGTTCTCGTTCAGTCTGATTCGAGGCGACGGCACCGAGGATCGGCTCACCGTCGCCAAGCACAGTGCGTTGTCCGGAGGCGAACAGTCGGTGTCGCTTCACCTGCCGTTGTTCGCCGCAGCGCATGTGATGCTGTCCTCCGCGGATCCTCACTGCCCACGGCTGCTGGCGCTCGACGAAGCGTTCGCAGGCGTCGACGACAACGGTCGCAGCGAGTTGCTCGGCCTGAGCGTTCAGTTCGATCTCGACCTGTTCATGACCGGATTCGACCTCTGGATCACCTACGCCGACGTGCCGGGCTGTGCGCACTACGACCTGGCGCATTCAGCGGCCGAGAACACCGTCAGCGCAGCATTGATGGTGTGGGCGAACGGCGAGCTGCTCCAGGAACACGACGGAGGTGACCTGGCGTCCGCACTCGGGTCGCCGCTGACGAGGCGCGTTCCGACCCGAGCGGAAGGTGGGCTCGACTTTGTCCGATGATCACGGCGCCGGGTGGCGCGGCACACCGGAACTCGACGTGCTGTTGGCCGCTGCACGCAAGAAGCTGGAGTCCAACTGGCTGAAGGTCGAGGGCAGCGTCACCGTACAGCTCGATGCCGCGCCGGACCTGTCGAGGCTCATGAGCGCAGTGAACGGATCGTCGTCTCAACTGAGCCGAGCGAGGTCGTCACGACTCGATCTTGCCCGGTTCGACGCCTGGCTCGGCCACTCCGTCAACGGCGGTGTCGGATTGCTGGACACACTGCGAGAGCGTGCACCGCTGCAGGACAAGAAGCGCATCGCCGCGGACAAGGCCGACGTCAAGGCGCGGGCGCTCGACAACGCTCGCTCGCTGCTCGCGACAACCGATCACGGCGAGTGGTTGGATCGCTGGCTCTCGTCTCTGTTGAATCAGGACGGAACCCTCGGCGGCCGCGTTGCCGTCGATGCTCTGGCTGTCGCGACCAAGGTCCTCGCAGTGCTTCCCGCGGACGGTCTTTCCTTGACGGAAGTGGCCGAGCTGGCCTGCGGCGACACGAAGGCTCTCTCGTCCGGCGGTGCACCCAAGCTGGTCCTGGAAGCGTTGTCTCTCAAGGAGGGTATTCCGCGGCCGGTCGATCCTGTCGGCATTCGTCTGCTGTGGGAAACCGCGGGCGTCTCGGTCGATGCACTGTCCAGCCGTGTCGTCGTGCTGGGGTATCGGGTCTCCGAGGACCACGTGGTGGCCCGGTGGTCGAACGAAGCCGCGGACGCGGGCATTCCCTTTCCTCTGACGCTCGACATGATCACTCGGGGACCACTGACCAACACCGCGGACCGAATCTTCGTGTGCGAGAACATCGCCGTGATCGCCGCTGCAGCGCGAACATTGGGTGGTGAGTCCGGGGCGATCGTCTGTACCGACGGGCAACCGTCCGCTGCGGTGCACAAACTGCTCGCCGGGCGCCGGTCGGGGACCGAGATCCACTGGCGCAACGACTTCGACTGGGCAGGGTTGCGCATGACCGGTCGCGCTGTCGCCCGCTACGACGCCGTCCCCTGGCGGATGGACCTGCAGTCCTACGAGCAGGCGCTGGATGCGAGAAACTCGGAGCCCCTCAAAGGTTTTCCCGCGGAGAGCCCGTGGGACCCCGAATTGGCACACGCGATGCACCGGTCCGGCCGGGCAGTGATGGAGGAACGGACCATCCCCGATCTTCTGCGCGACCTGAGCTGAGCCGAGCGTCCCCGACAAGAACGGCCGGAGGGCTCAGCGCAACGAAACCCCGAGCAATGCATCGACTGCGTCCGCGAATGCAGCCGGAGCGGACGTGTCCGCTCCCCCGCGTTCCACGGCAAAGCTCGCCCAGGCGTCGAGCGCGTCGAGCGCCTTGGGGGTATCGAGGTCGTCGGCGATGTGCTGACGCAGCCGAACGATGACATCGTCTGCGCTCGTGGCAGATTCGAGAGCGGCCGCCGCGCGCCACAACGCGAGACGTGTTGTCGCACGCCCCAGCACCTCGTCCGTCCAGGCCCTGTCCTGCCGGTAGTGACCGGACAGCAGGCCGAGGCGGATTGCCGCCGGGTCGACGCCGGCGAGACGCAGTTTGGACACGAACACGAGATTGCCGCGGCTCTTGGACATCTTCTCACCGTCCAGACCGATCATGCCGGTGTGCACGTAGTGCCGGGCGAACCGACCGCCTCCGACGGCTGCTTCACCGTGCGCGGCCGAGAACTCGTGGTGCGGGAAGATCAGATCGCTTCCACCGCCCTGGATGTCGAAACCGGTCCCGATGCGGTTCAGTGCGATTGCGGCGCACTCGATGTGCCATCCCGGACGTCCAGGTCCGAACGGGGACGGCCAGAACGGCTCGCCTTCGCGGTGGGCGCGCCACAACAGAGCGTCGAGCGGGTCACGCTTGCCCACACGGTCCGGGTCGCCGCCACGTTCGGCGAAGAATCGGTCCATCGTTGCCCGGTCGTAGCCCGACTCGTATCCGAACTCCGTGGTCGCGTCGGCTCGGAAGTAGACGTCGGGGAACTCGGAATCGTCCACGACGTACGCCGCACCCGAAGCCACCAGCTTCTCCACCAACTCGATGACCTCGTCGATGGACTCGACGGCTCCGATGTAGTCGCGGGGCGGAAGAACCCTGAGCGCCTCCATGTCCTCACGGAAGAGCTGAATCTCGCGGGTGCCCAGGTCGATCCAGTTCTCACCGTCTCGGTCCGCACGCTCGAACAGCGGATCGTCCACGTCGGTCACGTTCTGGACGTAGTGCACGTCGTGTCCGGCGTCCCGCCAGATGCGGTTCACCAGATCGAATGTGAGATACGTCGCGGCGTGCCCGAGGTGTGTGGCATCGTACGGGGTGATTCCACAGACGTACATCTTTGCTTCGGAACCCGGTGTGACCGGCCGGACCTGACGATCCGCCGTGTCGTACAACCGAAGCGGCGGCCCCTGACCAGGGATCGACGGTACGGCAGTATCGGACCAAGATTGCATGCGTACAAGCCTATCCGAGACGGATCGGAGCGCGGGCAGGGCGTCAGAAGGCCGGCCAGGGTATCGGCCTGCTCGAGCGCGGCTCCGGCATGACCGGGTCGGCCACCAACGCGCACGCGCGGGCCAGCAGAGCATCGACCTCGGCCTCGGTGATCTTCCCGCGAATGCGGGGTTCCACCGCGTCGGCGAAGGTGTCGACGAAGGTCACCACGTCGGCCATCAACGCGTCGTCGACGGTTGTGCCCGCCCAACCCCACAGCACGGTCCGCAGTTTGTCCTCCGAGTGCAGGCAGATTCCGTGGTCGACGCCGTAGACATAACCGTCGAGTCCTTCGAGCGCGTGACCGCCCTTGCGGTCCGCGTTGTTGAGCAGTACGTCCAGAACGGCCATCCGCTGGAGGCGAGGGTCGTCCGCGTGAATCAGCGCGACCTCCTCCCCCTCACCGTCGTACGCCTGCAGCACCGGTATCCACCCGGACGGGACCAGATCGGGCCTGCAGATGTCGATCAGATCCACTCGGTCGCCCCGGTCTCCGTGCGGTTCGGGGGTGTCGATCCAGCGTTGCACCATGCCGGGCCCGAAGGGACCGTCCCGCAGCACGGTCGGGGGCACGACGTCCCAGCCGAGGGCGTCGGATATCTCGAACGAGGCGACCTCGCGTCCGGCGAGGGTCCCGTCGGGGAAGTCCCACAACGGAACTTCGCCACGAATCGGCTTGTAGACGCACCGCACGGGTTCACCGCCCGCAGCGTCGGCTGCGTCGCACACCAATGTCGCGTTGCTGGCCGTGACGACCCGTCCGACGACGGTGAGCTCACCGACGGTCATGGACTGCAGGCCATCGAACGGCGGCCGAGTGTCGGTCAAAGCTCGTCACCGAGTTCCGACGCGGATCCGAAGGTGGCGTCGCGTCGGTACCCGTTCGTCCGGATGCAGATGTGGCCCTCCTGCGTGAGTGGTTGTCCGCACAGGGGGCACGGAGCACGTCCGGCGGCGATCACGCGCTCGGATCGAAGGGCGAATTCTCGCGCCTGCACCGGAGTGAGAAACACGCGGACGGCGTCGGGACCGTCCTCGGTGTCGTCGAGCACGACGGACTCGTCGATCTCCGATTCGCTCACGGCGAGGAGTTCCACGACGACAGCGCCTGCATCCGCATCCCACCCCAGTCCCATGGTCCCGACTCGGAACTCGGTGTCGATCGGTGTCAGGAGCGGGCTGGTGTCCCCGACCTCGGTTTCCTCGGGCGGGATCTCGGCGCCGAAACGACGATGCACTTCGTCGAGCAGCAATCCCATACGGTCCGCCAGGACCTGCACCTGCTGCTTCTCCAGTGCAACGGACACCACGCGGTGCTCGTGCACGGCCTGAAGAAAGAACGATCGGTCGCCCGGTTCACCCACGGTTCCGGCGACGAATCGATCAGGGGTGCGGAAAACATGTATTGCGCGTGGCATTGCACCTCCTGCGTCTAGATATTGTCGACAATCCTGTCTCGTGATTCTTCACCGACGAAGGATCACAGCTCTCCATTATCCGCCCCTGCGGGCAGTGCCCATTATCCGCCGCCGAGGGGGCGAAGACCCCGAACCTCTCCGCCGCCGAGGGGGCGAAGACCCCGAACCTATCCGCTATCGAGGGGGCGAAGACCCCGAACCTATCCGCCACTGTGGGCCGCGGGCCCGGAGCCGCCACCGGGGACAGCATCGGAATCCGACGGCGAACCGGCTGCGGACTCCGCGTGCGGCGCCTTTTCGGCCGCGACGACGAGGCCCGACAGATCGGCTCCCGTGTCGTTGGTTCGAAGGACGAAAGCACGGGTCTCGGTGTACCGGATGACGCTGATCGACGCCGGATCGGCCACGATGCGCTGAAACGCGTCGAGGTGGCAGCCGACCGCGTCCGCCAGGATCGACTTGATGACGTCGCCGTGGGAGCACGCCACCCACAGCACGTCGCGCCCGTACTCGGCGGCGAGCCTGCGGTCGTGTTCACGCACCGCCGTCACCGCCCGTGCCTGGACCTGAGCCAAACCCTCACCGCCGGGGAACACCGCCGCCGACGGATGCTGCTGCACCACCTTCCAGAGCGGCTCGGCGAGCAATTCCTTGATGCTGCGGCCGGTCCACGTGCCGTAATCGACTTCTTCGAGACGGTCGTCCACGACCGCAGTCAGGCCTCTGCGCTCGAGCAGCGGCTCGACAGTCTGCGCGCACCGCTGCAACGGAGAGCGAACGACCTCTTCGACGGGTAGTCCGCCGATACGTTCGGCGAGGCGCTGCGCTTGCTCGCGCCCCTTGTCGTCCAGGTCGATCCCGGGTGACCTACCCGCAAGCGTTCCTGCGGTGTTGGAAGTCGAGCGGCCGTGCCGCAACAAGATCACCGTCATGGCACCACACTAGTATCCGTCGGCGAGCCGTCAGGTCGCGGAGACGACGCCCGCCGACAACAACGCCATGACACCGACGCCGAGCACGATGCGGTAACCGACGAACCAGTACAGCGAATGGTTCGCCACGAACTTCAGCAACCACGCGATCGATGCGTACCCCAGCGCGAACGCGATGATCGTCGCCACCACCAACTGCGCACCCGACGCGTTCAGTCCTTCCCCGGCCGGCTCGAACGCGTCGGGCAGCGAGAACAGGCCGGATGCGGTGACGGCGGGGATCGCCAGCAGGAACGAGAATCGTACGGCGGCCTCGCGCTCCAGACCGAGGAACAACCCGGCGCTGGTCGTTGCTCCGGAACGCGACACGCCCGGGATGAGCGCGAGGCACTGAGCGGCACCCATGACGAGACCGTCACGCGTGGTGATCTTCTCGATGGGGCGACGCTTGGTGCCGACGTACTCGGCCACCGCGATGACGATCGCGAACACGATGAGCATGGTGGCGATGAGCCACAGGTTTCGAGCGCCGGTCCGAATCTGGTCCTTGAACAGAATGCCGAGGACACCGATGGGAACGGTCGCGATGATCACGTACCAGCCGAGCCGGTAATCGAGATCTCGCTTCGCCTTGTCCAGCAACCCGGCGAACCAGGCTTTCACGATGCGGACGATGTCGCGCCAGAAGAAGAGGAGCACCGCAGCTTCCGTGCCGAGCTGGCTCACGGCGGTGAACGACGCGCCTGCATCGTCGCCGAAGAACACCTCCGACACGATCCTCAGGTGCCCCGACGACGAGATCGGGAGGAACTCGGTCAGCCCCTGGACAGCTCCGAGAATGATCGCCTGCAACCAGGTCATCGACTCGCCGATCACTGGCGCACCCCCGCACGACCCGATTCCCCGAGCACGTCGAAACCTGGGCCCTCTACACATTTCACGGCCACGACGGTACCCGGCAGCGCACTGCCGCACAGGCCGACACACGCGGACGACCCGCGGCAGGCTCGCATCGACGGTGCGGGCGCACTACTGTGCTCATCTGGCGCCGGACACAACGTGAGGAATCTCGAGAACACCATGAAGCAGAGATCTGTCGGATCCAGTGGCCTGCGCGTGTCCCGACTCGGTCTCGGAACTCTCGGCTGGGGTAGCGGAACGGACGGCGACGACGCCGCCGCGCAGTTGTCGGCATTCGCCGAGGCCGGTGGAACACTCGTCGACTCGTCTCCGTCCTACGGCGAAGGCCGCGCCCAACGCGTACTCGCCGAGGTACTCGACGACGTCGTCCCGCGGCGCGAACTGATCGTGAGCAGCGCAGCGGGAGTGATCACCACCGGTGGGCGCTACCGCGTCGACTGCTCTCGCCGATCGTTGCTCGACCAACTCGACAACACGCTGCGCGAACTCGGCACCGAGTACCTGGACCTGTGGCAGGTCGGCGCCTGGGACGAGCACACCCCCGTCGACGAGATCGCCTCGACGTTGGACTATGCGGTGACGAGCGGCAAGGTGCGGTACGTCGGCGCACGCGGCTACCTCGGTTGGCAGTTGGCGACGGCGGCGGGCGCGGCAGACGCAGGACGAATCGTCGCGACGCAGGCCGAGTACTCGCTGCTCGCACGCGGGATCGAGGACGAACTCCTGCCCGCCGCGCAGCACCACGGTGTCGGAGTGCTGGCAGCGATTCCGCTCGCCGGCGGTGTACTGACCGGAAAGTACAGCCACGGCACACCTGCCGATTCACGCGGCGCCGACGACGCCTACGCCGAGTCGATCGCCGGGTACCTGACCGACAGCGCCGCCAACGTCGTCGAAGCCGCAGTCACCGCTGCAAGTGGCTTGAAGACATCCCCGCTCACCGTGGCCCTAGCCTGGGCGCGCGACCGGCCAGGGGTGGCGTCGGCGATCGTCGGTGCACGTGATCTCGCTCAGCTCACCGGCATCCTGGTCGTCGAGGACCTGGAACTCCCTCGCGCCATCACGTCCGCACTCGACGACGTCAGCAGCTGAGTCAACTCAGGCTAACCTTGTCTGCGTGAACTTCTCGTCGACACTGCAACGCTCTTCGCGTCGCTCGGCTGTGGTTGCTGTCGTGGCGGCTACCGTGTTGGCCTCGGTTGCGTGCTCCGCCCCCGACCAGCAGACGCACTCCGGGGCGGATTCCATCGGCCCGCGCACCGCCGCGATCGCCGACCCCGATCCGGAACCCGTCGATTCCCGGCAGCAGCCGACCCTGCCGGTGACGGTCCGCGGTTTCGACGGAACAGACGTCACGATCACCGACGCCAGCCGCATCGTCGCAGCCGATCAATACGGAACGCTCACCACCACGGTCTACGCGCTCGGACTCGGCGACAACCTCGTCGGTCGGGACACGTCCGCAGAATTTCCGGCCGTCGCCGATGTCACCGACGTCACGCCGAACGGCCATTCGCTCAGCGCCGAATCCATCCTCGCGCTCGCCCCGACGGTAGTGCTCACCGACACCAGTGTCGGCCCACGCGGAGTGCAGGATCAGCTCCGCGCCGCCGGGATCCCCGTCGTCTTCTTCGATCCGACCCGAACGATGAACACGGTCGGGGACCAGATCGTCTCCGTCGCGAACGCTCTGGGGGTGCCCGAGCGCGGATCAGTTCTCGCGCAGCGCACCGAGGCCGAGATCGCCGAGGCATCGTCAAGTGCACCCACCGACGGCGAACCGGTGAAGATCGCGTTCCTCTACATGCGCGGTCCGGCGATCAAGATGCTCGCCGGGCCCGGGTCCGGAGCCGATGCGCTCATCGCCGGCCTGGGCGCGGAAGACGCGGGCACCGCATCGGGTCTCACCGAACAGTTCGTCCCGATCACCAGCGAAGCCCTCATCGCCGCCGCACCGGACGTCATCCTCATGATGACCGGTGGACTCGACTCGATCGGTGGGATCGACGGCCTCGAGCAGGTACCCGGCATCGCACAGACACCGGCAGGGCAGTCCCAGCGCGTCGTCGACATGGCCGACGGCGTCGTTCTCAGCTTCGGCCCCAACACCGGCAAGGTTCTGAGTGCGCTGGCCGAGGCCGTCTACGCGCCCGCTTGATGGACACATCGACTGCAGCCGTGCCGACACCTGCTCGGCTCCGCACCACCGTCGTCTTCGCCGTTCTGGCGATCCTCGCCGTCGGACTCGCCGTGTATTCGGCGTGCGTCGGCCAGGTTCCGACGACGCCACTCGAAGTGATGGGCAGCGTCCTGCATCGAATCGGCCTCGACGTCGGACCCATGCCTGCCCACCCCAGCGGGGAAGTCACCCTGTGGCAGGTTCGCTTTCCACGCATCGTTCTCGGTGCCGTCGTCGGCGCCTGTCTCGGCACGGCCGGTGCACTGTTGCAGGGAGTGTTCGCCAATCCGCTCGCCGAACCAGGAGTGATCGGCGTGTCCTCGGGCGCAGCTGTCGGAGCGTCCTCCGTGTTCGTGCTCGGAGGAGCGTTCGCCGGGGTGTGGTCGGTCGCCACCGCCGCATTCCTCGGCGGTCTGATCACGACGGTGCTCGTCTACGTACTGGCCCGAGGCGGTGGACGGACGGAAGTCGTCACGCTGATCCTCACCGGCGTTGCCATCAATGCGTTCGCCGGCGGTCTCATCGCGTTCTTCACCTTCGTCGCCTCACCGGCAGCACGCGATCAGATCGTCTTCTGGCAACTCGGATCACTCTCGGGCGCCACCTGGCAGGCCGTCGGCGTGGTGGCGCCGCTCGCCGTCGTCGGAATCGGGGCGTCCGTCGCCCTGTCACGACGACTGGACCTGCTCGCACTCGGGGAGAACGTCGCCCGGCACCTCGGTGTGAACGTGGAACGGCTGCGACAGACCGCCATCGTCATCGTGGCCGTACTGGTCGCCTCCGGCGTCGCGTTCACCGGAATCATCCTGTTCGTCGGCCTCGTCGTCCCGCACCTGATGCGTATGCTTCTCGGTCCGGCTCACCGAACCTTGGTTCCGGCGAGCGCGCTGTGCGGTGCCGTCGTTCTCCTGGCGTCGGATCTCCTCGCACGAACGCTCGTCGACAACGTGGACATGCCCCTCGGCATGATCACGTCACTGATCGGCGCACCGTTCTTCTTCTGGATGCTGCGTAGAACTCGCGCCGAGCAAGGCGGATGGGCATGACGCTGTTTCGACGGAACCGAGACCTTCCCGACGACGTGACGGCCGGAACCGTGACCATGAGCACCGCCGGGGTCACCGCCGTCCGTTCCGGTCGGGAAGTACTCCGAGGCGTCGACGTCGATGTCGTCGCCGGCGAAGTTCTGACACTTGTCGGGCCGAACGGCGCAGGCAAATCCACACTGCTGGCCGTACTCACCGGCGAACTCCGACCTGCCGCAGGCTCGGTCGAACTGCACGGACGACCGCTCGCGCACTGGTCGGACCTCGACGCCGCGAGACGCCGTTCGGTGCTCCCTCAGCAGCACACCGTCGGGTTCTCCTTCACCGCGCATCAGGTCGTCCGCATGGGCAGGGCGCCGTGGGCGGGCACGGACGAGGCGGAGAACGACGATGCGGCGGTCGCCCTCGCCATGAAGCACTGCGACGTCACGGAATTCGCGGATCGACCGTTCGCCGGTCTGTCCGGCGGCGAGCGTGCCCGAGTCTCACTGGCGCGAGTGCTGGCGCAGAGAACCTCGACGCTGCTGCTCGACGAACCGACCGCCGCGCTGGACATCGGCCATCAGGAAACCGTCATGTCCGTGGCACGAGATCGAGCTCGCCGCGGAGACGCAGTCGTCGTGGTCCTGCACGATCTCGCCCTGGCAGCCGCCTACTCCGACAGAATCGCGATCCTCGACCGCGGCGCTCTGGTCGCGGTCGGTTCTCCGCGGTCGACTCTGAACGAGGAGCTTCTGACCCGCGTGTACGGCCACCGCGTGGAGGTGTTCGACCATCCACGTACCGGCGGACTGCTGGTACTGCCCGTTCGCGGCGATCGAGCGAAAGGTTCGCAGCGAGCCGGTTTCTAGATGGACGCCATCACCGAGCCGACACGGCCGAGAAAGGATCGGACGGCCGAGGATTCCTTGGCGTCCGCGCCGAGCGAATCGGCGGAGCCGACCGCATCTCTGACCGCAGCCACGATGCTTCGCTCGTCGGTCAGATCGATCTCCGTGACCGACTGCTCCGCGACAGCCGTCACGTCGGAGCGGTCCGGAACCGGCGACGGAAGATCCGCGCGATAGATCTCCAGGTACAGCGTTCTCTTGTACACGCGAAACGCGAAGGGCCTGTTGTCCTCGGTGCTGCCGAACCCGCTTGCCTGAGCTCCGGTGCTGACCTGCTCCACCTGGAACGTCGCGACACTCGACGCGTCACTGTCGTGTTCGGTCGCCAACTCCACTCCTCGTATTTTCGACGGTCCTGGCTCTTGACGGTCCTGGCCTTCGACTGAACAGGGTGCCGAATCACGGTACCGCCGATGTGTGCATGCCCGGTCACCGGAGGTCCGGCGAACACCGGTCATCGATCATCAGGCAAGGTGAACGGGTGCACCGACGGTGCTGACAGCGCCCCGAGAGAAGGATTTGCGGATCGATGAACGTTCGACACACCCCGTGGCATCTATTCGCCGCGGCCGCATCCGCATGTCTGCTGGTGGCCGGATGCTCGGACTCCGGCTCCGGCTCGTCGGACGAACCGGATGCGGTCGACCTCGAACCCCTCACCGGCATAACGTCGCCCGACACATCGGTTCCCCCGAGCGGCTCGGTCGTTCCCTCCCCCTCCGGACTGCATTCCACCACATTCGAACCGGTGACGCGCAGCATCGTCGCGCTCGACGATGCTCGCACCGCCCTGACGGTCTTCGACGCCGACGACGCGGCCGCACCGCCGCGGTCGGTCCCGCTTCCCGGTGCGGCAGCCGACGTCGTTCCCGGCGTCGACGGCACCCTGCTTCTTCCGATGAACGGAAGCCTCGCCGAGGTCGATCTCCGCAGCTCCGGGGTTCGAAACGTGGACACCGGCGGAAACCTTCTCAGCGCGGCCACTCTCTCGGACGGCACTGTCGTCGCCGGTGACGACAGTGGCAGCATTCATATCGTCGACTTCGGTGCGAATCGGTCACAGTCCATCGGCGGGCTGACCTCCGTCGACGCACTTGCGTCCACCGAACACGGGCTGGCCGCCCTCGACCGCCACCAGACTTCGCTGACTCAGGTGAACGTCGACGACGAATCCCTCGGTCTGGCCCTCAGGGCGGGCACAGGCGCCGCACGCCTCGACACGGACGAGTACGGCCGGATCCTCGTCACGGACGCCGCAGGCGGCGAACTGCTGGTGTACTCGTCCGACGACCTTCTTCTTCGGCAACGTTTTCCGGTCGGTGCGCAGCCGTGGGCAGTCACCTACGATGACAAGTCCGACACAGTGTGGGTCACCACTCCCGCGGACAACGAGGTGGTCGGCTACACCCTCGACACAGGAATTCCCGTCGAGTCCGGCAGGTTCTCCACGGTGAGGCAGCCGGACTCGATCACGGTCGACCCGGATTCGGGTGCGCTCTACGTCGGGTCGGCCACCGGAGGCGGTCTACAACGGATCGACACCGCCGAACGGGGCTGAGCACTCGCAACGCTCACAGCAGGTCGAGGGCACACCGCAGGTCGAGGGCACACCGCAGGTCGACGGCACACGGCAGGGAAGGGCGCAGCGTTTGAAGAACAACAGCACACGCAGCAGGATGCCTACGGAGTGGGAGTCCGGGTCCGACGACTGGGAGTACATTCCGTTGCGACTGCCGCCCGATGTCACGCGAGTGACCGCATCCATGAGACTGGCGATCCAAGCCGAATTCGGTGGTTGGGAGCTCTCTCGCGTGCGCCTCTACACCGACGGCAGCCGGAAAGTACTGCTCAAACGTAAGAAGACTGCCCACCACATCCCGGATCCGGGAATCTAGGTCGAAAGAAGGCTCGTGTACCGCGCTCTGCTCCGCTTGATGTTCCTTGTCTCCCCGGAACGCATCCACCATCTCGCGTTCTTCGCGATGCGCGCAGCAACGGCGTGGTCACCGATCCGCGCGCTCGTGGCGAAGGTCCTCGTCGTGAGCGATCCGGCGCTGAGGAGCACCGCCTTCGGCGTCGACTTCCCCACTCCACTCGGGCTCGCCGCGGGATTCGACAAGAACGCCGACGGAGTCGACGTGTGGGGGCCGCTCGGATTCGGCTTCGCCGAGATCGGCACGGTGACCGCGCAGGGACAGCCGGGCAATCCGCAGCCACGACTGTTCAGGCTGCCCGCCGACCGCGCACTGATCAACCGCATGGGTTTCAACAATCACGGCTCCGGTCATGCGGCGAACGCGCTGCGCCACCGCCGAGGAGGAATTCCCATCGGGGCCAACATCGGCAAGACGAAGGTGACCCCGGCGTCCGAGGCCGCCGCGGACTACACCGCAAGCGCGACTCTCCTCGGGCCGCTCGCGGATTTCGTCGTCGTGAACGTCAGTTCCCCCAACACCCCTGGTCTTCGCGACCTTCAAGCGGTGGAATCGTTGCGCCCGATCCTGTCGGCGGTCCAATCCGTCGTATCGGTGCCGGTGTTGGTCAAGATCGCTCCGGACCTGCTCGACGAGGACATCGACGCGGTCGCCGACCTTGCCGTCGAACTCGGTCTCGACGGAATCGTCGCGACCAACACGACGATCGGCCGGTCCGGTCTGCGGACGCCCGTCGACGCGGTGGACACCATCGGCGCAGGAGGGCTGTCCGGCGCGCCGTTGGCCGACCGGTCCTTGGATGTCCTCCGGAGGCTGTACGCGCGTGTCGGAGGATCCATCACACTCGTGTCGGTCGGAGGAATCGAGACACCCGATCAGGCCTGGGATCGCATCACGGCCGGAGCGTCGTTGATTCAGGGCTACACCGGCTTCATCTACGGCGGCCCGTTCTGGATGCGGTCGATCAACCGAGGAATCGCGAAGCGGCTCCGCGCGGAAGGATTCAGCACACTCTCCGACGCCGTGGGCTCCGCGCACAGGTGAGTCGAACCACGGCACCGCCGGGCAGCTGCACTGCCGAACTGCGCCCGCTCCGCCCGCTCGACAGCGGGCGGAGCGGGCGCAGTCGCTGAATCAGGCTTCGTAGGTAGCGGTCAGCAGCGCCCTGCCGATCGCGTGCGAGAACAGGTTGAACCCGAGGTACGCCGGCGTCGCGGTCTCGTCGACCTCCAGTCTTTCCACGTCGACGGCGTGCACCGCGAAGATGTAGCGATGCGGCCCGTGACCGGCCGGGGGTGCGGCGCCGATGTAGCGGAACAGCCCCGCGTCGTTCTTCAGCGTCACCGCGGTGCTCGGGATTCCGGTGCCACCGTCGTCTCCTGCGCCGGAGACGAGCGACGTCGTCGATGCCGGGATGTTGGCCACTGCCCAATGCCAGAAGCCCGAGGCGGTAGGCGCGTCCGGGTCGTACACGGTGACGACGAAGCTCTTGGTCCCGTCGGGGAAGCCCGACCAGGACAGTTGCGGTGAGTTGTCGTGGCCACCTGCACCCATGATGCCGCTGACCTGTTGCGTCGCCAGAGTTCCACCGTCGGTGACGTCCTCGGACGTCAGCTCGAAGGTGGGAAGCGACGGGAGTGATGCATAGGGGTCGTACGTCACGTGATCAGCCCTCTCGAATATTGCTTGTCAGCTGTGGAGCAAGAAGTGTTCCAATACCTGTGTACCGAACTCGAGCGAACTGACCGGTACCCGCTCGTCGACGCCGTGGAAGAGTGCCGCGAAATCCAGCTCGGGCGGCAGCTTCAGTGGCGCGAAACCGAAGCACCTGATGCCCAGCTTCGCGAAGGCCTTCGCGTCGGTGCCGCCGGACAGCATGTAGGGAACGGTTCGACCGTTCTCGTCGTGCGCGAGGACTGCATCGTTCATCGCGTCGACGAGGTGCCCGTCGAACGTCGTCTCGTAGGAGTCGAGCTTGGTCACCCATTCCCGCTCGACGTTCGGGCCGATCAACTCGTCGACCTCGCGCTCGAACTCGGCTTGCCTACCGGGAACCACACGGCAGTCGACCATGGCTTCCGCGGTCTGCGGAATCACGTTGGCCTTGTACCCGGCCTTCAGCATCGTCGGGTTGGCGGTGTCCCGAAGCGTGGCACCGACGATCCTGGCGATGCTTCCGAGCTTCTGCAGGGTGCCGTCGAGGTCGGGCGACGTCGGGTCGAAGTCTAGGCCCGTCTCCTCCGCGACCGCGGACAGGAATTCTGCGACCGAGTCGGAGATCACGAGAGGGAACGTGTGGTTGCCCAACTTCGCCACAGCTTCCGCGAGATAGGTGACGGCGTTCTCGTCGTGCAGGAAGGATCCGTGGCCTGCCCTCGCCTTCGCAGTCAGTTTCATCCACCCGAGGCCTTTCTCCGCCGTCTCGACCATGTAGAGACGCTTCTCGGTACCGTCCGGCCGGGCGACGGTCAGCGAGAACCCGCCTACTTCACCGACAGCTTCGGTGACGCCTTCGAACAGGTCGGGACGATGCTCGACTAGCCACTGCGAACCCCACCGACCGCCGTTCTCCTCGTCGGCGAGAAACGCGAACATGATGTTGCGCGGCGGCACCGTTCCGTTGGATTTGAACTGGCGCGCCAACGCGAGTGCCATACCGACCATGTCCTTCATGTCCACGGCGCCGCGGCCCCAGACGTACCCGTCCTCGACCGCGCCGGAGAACGGGTGGACGCTCCAGTCCGCCGGCTCCGCCGGGACGACGTCGAGGTGACCGTGAATCAGCAACGTCCCTCGGTTCGGGTCCGCGCCCGGAAGTGTCGCGAAGACGTTACCTCGACCGGGTGCACCGGATTCGACGTATTCGGTCTCGTATCCCACTTCCCGAAGCTTCTGCGCCACCCACTCGGCGCATTCCTTCTCGCCCTTGGTCGTCGCCAGTTCGCCGGTGTTCGACGTGTCGAATCTGATCAGCGAACTGACGAGGTCCACGACCTCGTCGAGCGCGGTGGTGCGGACAGAACTGACAGGTGAATTATCGGAAGAAGACACACCACTTTCCTACCACCAGTCTTCGGGCCTCGGGCGAACTGACGTGCGGATTTGGGCGATCGGGCACCCTTGCTATATCTTTGTCGAGCACGCAGCGAGCGGGTGTGCGAACAATTGAACAACATCTGGTCCGAGTGGCGGAATGGCAGACGCGCTAGCTTGAGGTGCTAGTGTCCTATTAACGGACGTGGGGGTTCAAGTCCCCCCTCGGACACCAGGGATCGCAACGATCCAAGATTTCTGAGTTGAGACAGACGACATAGACCCCGATTCCAGCGGAATCGGGGTCTATGTCGTTGTGGGCCTGCGTTGACGACGGTGTGGGCGCAGCGCGAAAGGACAGATCGATGAACGACCCCGAGTTCGACACCCCGTCCGACACCGAGTCCGACGCCGTGTCGACCACCGCGGAGGGAATCGATCCCGCTGATCTCGAGGCGTGTCTACGGGTGTTGAGGCAGGCCGGATCGTTGGATAAAAATCATCCTGATTCCATTGTCGTGCAAAGAGCCTCGGGTCAGCTTTTCAAGGACTTGAAGCGCTCGCGGCGTATCGCCGCGCGCAACGCGAAGTCGGAGGCCGACCGAGCCGTCGTCGCTTCGACTGCGACCGGTTCGCCGGATCGTATCGACGACGAGACGGCCGGACTGTCGCTGACGGCACGCGCGTCGGGCGAGTACGCGGGCACGCTGATTCGCGCGCGGCCGTGCTACATCTGCAAGCAGCGCTACACCCTCGTCGACGCGTTCTATCACCAGTTGTGCCCGGAGTGCGCGGCGTTCAATCGCGGAAAGCGTGATGCGCGTACCGATTTGACGGGGCGACGGGCACTGCTCACCGGCGGGCGCGCGAAAATCGGCATGTACATCGCTCTGCGACTGTTGCGCGACGGCGCGCACACCACCATCACGACCCGCTTCCCGAACGACGCGGTTCGACGATTCTCGGCGATGGAGGACAGCGCAGACTGGCTGCATCGTCTTCGGGTCGTGGGCATCGATCTCCGCGATCCGGCCCAAGTGGTGGCACTGGCGGATTCGGTGGCCGCGGAGGGCCCGTTGGACATTCTCGTCAACAACGCCGCGCAGACGGTGAAGCGCTCCCCTGGTTCCTACAGCGCACTGATCGACGCGGAATCCGAAGCCCTACCCGCGGGTTCCGACGTCGCGACCATTTCGTTCGGTAAGACCAGCGAAGCGCATCCGGCATCACTCGCCAAATCATTGCCGCACAGCGACGAGGGCGCCGTGTCCGGCGAGGCGCTGTCGGCCGAGGCGGTCAGTTCCCTTGCGCTGATTGCAGGTTCGGCCACCGCCGAGCGCATCGAGAAGGGTATCGCGATCGATGCCGGTGGCCTGGTGCCGGATCTGGCGGGAACCAACAGCTGGATTCACACGGTCGAGCAGGTCGACCCTGTCGAGTTGCTCGAAGTGCAGCTGTGCAATTCGGTGGCGCCGTTCATTCTGGTGTCGAGGTTGCGTGCGTCGATGCAGGCATCGACCGCCCGGCGCAAGTACATCGTCAACGTCTCCGCGATGGAAGGCCAGTTCAGCCGCGCCTACAAGGGCCCCGGCCATCCGCACACCAACATGGCGAAGGCTGCGCTGAACATGCTGACGCGCACCAGCGCCAAGGAGATGCTCGAGCACGGAATTCTGATGAGTGCTGTGGACACCGGCTGGATCACCGACGAACGACCCCACCCGACGAAGATGCGTCTGGCCGACGAAGGCTTCCACGCACCGTTGGATCTCGTCGACGGCGCAGCTCGCGTCTACGACCCGATCGTGCAGGGCGAGCTCGGCGTGGACCTCTACGGCAAGTTCCTCAAGGACTACCAGCCGTCGCCCTGGTAGTCCCGTTCGCCGACGTTTGCCCGGCCGTACTCACGGATATACGAGATCCTCGGGGTACGACACGACGGGACGGTGGTCTTTCGATGGGTGACGATGTCGAGCAGCGCAAGTTCACCCGGCAGGACCGGCATCGATTCCGACAGAAGGTGCAGGACTGCCTCGACGCACTCGCGATCATGCTCGCGGACGAGACGTTCGACGTCGGCGAGCCACAGATCGGCATGGAAGTCGAACTCAACCTCGTCGACGAGAGCATGGCGCCGTCGATGGCCAATGCCCAGGTGCTCGACGCCATCGCCGATCCCGATTATCAGACCGAGCTCGGGCAGTTCAACATCGAGATCAACGTGGCTCCCAGGCCGTTGTCCGGCAGCAGCATCTCGGATCTCGAGGCGGATCTTCGCCGCTCACTGAACGAGGCGGACCGACGTGCCCGTGAATCGGGAAGCCGCCTGGTCATGATCGGGATGCTGCCGACGTTGGCAGAGAAGCACTTCGAGCATCGATGGCTGTCCGCGAACCCCCGCTACGACCTGCTGAACCAGCAGATCTTCGCCGCCCGCGGCGAGGACATCGAATTGCACATCGGTGGGGTCCGCTTGCCGGGCGCGGACGAGCCGGAGGAACTCAGAGCGATCACGGACACCATCCTGCCGGAAGCCGCCTGCACGTCCGTCCAACTCCATCTTCAGGTTGCACCCGAGAACTTCGCCGCCTACTGGAATGCCGCTCAGGCACTGGCCGGTGTCCAGGTAGCGCTCGCCGCCAACTCACCGTTCCTGGCTGGACGCGCATTGTGGCACGAAACGCGGATTCCGCTGTTCGAGCAGGCGACCGACACCAGGCCGCAAGAGCTCAAGAATCAGGGCGTACGCCCCCGGGTCTGGTTCGGAGAACGGTGGATCACCTCGATCTTCGACCTGTTCGAGGAGAACTCGCGGTACTTTCCGGCTCTCCTCCCCGTCTGCAGCGACGAGGACCCCACAGCCGTTCTTGCCGACGGTGGTACGCCGTCGCTGTCGGAGCTTCGCATGCACAACGGCACCGTGTACCGGTGGAATCGGCCGATCTACGACCGATCCGGTGGAGGTCATCACATTCGCCTCGAAAACCGCGTACTGCCCGCCGGCCCGTCCGTAGTCGACACCCTCGCCGACGCTGCGTTCTACTACGGCACGGTGCGCGCCCTCGCGGACGCCGATCGCCCCCTGTGGAGCCAGATGTCGTACGACGCCGCCGCCGAGAACCTGCATTCGGCCGCGCGTGGCGGCTTCGATTCTCGGCTGTACTGGCCCGAGGTCGGCTGGGTCAGCCCGCAGGAGTTGATCCTGCGGCGGCTGCTCCCCATGGCCGACGCCGGGCTTGCGGCATACGGCGTCGGGGCCGACGTACGCGATCGCTATCTGGGTGTGGTCGAAGCCCGCTGCCTGAGCCGACGGTCCGGCTCCGTCTGGCAGCGCGACGCCGTCGTCGCGCGCGAGAAGGCGGGACAGACGCGCGAGGCAGCACTCGCGGGCATGTTGTCCGATTACGTGACTCTGATGAGCGAGGGCGATCCCGTCCACACCTGGCCGCTCTGAGGCATACCATTCCCTCATGTTGTATCGGGCGATCGCCGACGTCACCGTGGTGGTCCACCTTGCCTTCATCGCCTATGTCGTGGTGGGTGGATTCGTCGCCTGGAAGTGGCCGCGGACGATATGGCTGCACGCCTGCGCCGCGGCCTGGGGGCTGGCGTCCGTCGCCGTCGGGATCGACTGCCCGCTGACCGCGCTGGAGAACTGGGCGCGCGTGCATTCCGGGGGCGCAGCGCTGGTGTCGACCGGTTTCATCGATCAGTACCTCACCGGAGTGATCTATCCGGACAGCGCACTCGCCGCGGTCCGAGTTGCGGTCGCGGTCACCGTGGTGGCGTCCTGGGCAGGGTTCGTGGTGCTACGCACCCGCTCACGGACGGTTCTTCGACTCGGTCAGTGATACGCGTTACTGTCCAGTACATGACCTCGACCGAGCCGACCGATCAACCATCCACCGACCGCACCTACGACATCGTGGTCTACGGAGCCACCGGATTCGTCGGCCGCCTCACCGCCAAGTACCTCGCCGAGCACGCACCGAGCGGCACCAGAATCGCCCTCGCTGGACGTTCGCGGCAGAAGCTGGAAGCGACACGGCGGTCACTGCCGGGTGTCGCCACCGAGTGGCCGCTCGTCGAAGCCGACTCGACCGACACCGACGCGCTGCGCTCACTCGCCGAGAGCACCCGTGTCGTGATAACCACTGTCGGCCCGTACGCCAAGTACGGCCTACCGCTGACGACGGTGTGCGCCGAGGCCGGGACCGACTACGTGGACCTCACCGGCGAGGTGTTGTTCGCACGCAAGAGCATCGATGCCAATCACGAGATCGCGCGGCGCACCGGTGCACGCATCGTCCACTCCTGTGGGTTCGATTCGGTCCCTTCGGATCTCGGCGTCCACGTGCTCCACGCTGCCGTCGCAGCGGATGACGCAGGCGACCTGACCGACACCACGCTGGTCGTCACGTCGATGCGCGGTGGAGTCAGCGGTGGCACCGTGGATTCGCTGCGAACACAGATCGAGGAAGTCAAGAAGGACGGCTCACTCCGGCGCCTCGCAGCACGGCCGTACTCGCTGAGCCCCGACCGATCGACGGAACCCGACCTCGGCCGCCAGTCCGACGTGGTGCTGGTCAACGGCAAGGACATCGCGCCGGGCCTACGCGGATGGAAGGCGCCGTTCGTCATGGCGTCGTACAACACACGAGTCGTACGACGAAGCAACGCACTGCGGGACTGGGCCTACGGCACCGCGTTTCGATACCGCGAGGTCATGTCGGTCGGATCCTCCATCGCGTCGCCCGTCATCGCCGGCGCGGTATCCGCCGGGCTCGGCGCGATGGTGCTCGGTATGACCTTCCTACCCAAGCCCGTCCTCGACCGCATTCTGCCCAAGCCGGGTGACGGGCCGAGCCCCTCCGCGCAGGAGAACGGTCACTTCACGATCGATGTCTACACCACCACGACCACCGGCGCGCACTACCGGTCGCGAGTCAAGGCCTCGGGCGACCCCGGATACAAGGCAACCTCGGTGATGCTGGGCGAATCCGCTCTCGCGCTGGTCCACGACAGGGCCGACCTGCCCGGCGGCGGGGGCGTTCTCACCCCGGCGACCGGCCTCGGTGACGCACTGGTGAACCGGCTACGTGCTGCCGGATTCGAGATCTGGGCCAAGAAGGTCTAGAGGGACCGCGTGGCCGGCGTTCGCCTCAGGCGGCGGGCGCCGGCAGCGCGGAAGCCTCGGAGTACAGCTCCTTGGCCTCGTTCGGCGAATCGACCTGGGGCGGGGATCCTTCCAGAGGTTGAGTGGCGGACTCCTTCAGGAACCCGACCGCGACCAGACCGATCACGCCGGTCAGGATCAGATAGAACGCCGGAATCATCGTGTTTCCCGTCGCGGTCACCAACGCGGAGGTCACCAGCGGTGTGGTGCCGCCGAAGAGCGACACCGACAGATTGAAGCCGATGGACAGTGCCGCATAGCGGACGCGCGTCGGGAAGAGCGCAGGAAGCGTCGACGCACTCGGCGCGGCGAAGCACGCAAGTACGACGCCGAGAACGAGACATCCCACGAGCGGCCCGAACCACCCGGTCTGCTGAACGAGCAGGAAACACGGTATCGCCAGGACGATCTGGGCCACCGCTCCGAACACGAACACCGGTTTGCGGCCGATCCAGTCCGTCAGCCGACCGACGCCGACGATGATCGACACCACGATCACCATCGCCGACAGCACGAGCAGGTCGGCGCTGAGTTGGCTGCGACCGACGACCTCGGTGAAGTAGGTCGGCAGGTAGCTCGTCACCATGTAGTTGGTGACGTTGTACAGCAACACGATTCCCATGCAGATCAGCAGTGCACGCCAGTGCCTGGTGAAGATCTTGCCGATTTCGCGCGCTCCACTCTCCTGCTGCTTGACCTTGTTGTCGTGATCGTCGAGTTGCTTGCGGAAAGCCGGGGTGTCCTCCAGCTTCAGCCGTAGGTACAGCCCGATGATTCCCATGGGACCTGCGATGAAGAACGGTATGCGCCAACCCCATTCGACCATCGTGGCGTCGCCGAGGACGGCGTTGAGGATTGTCACCAGACCCGACCCCATCGCGTATCCCACGAAGGTTCCGAAATCGAGCCAGCTGCCCAGGAATCCGCGTCTCTTGTCCGGCGAGTACTCGGCGATGAACGTCGTCGCTCCCCCGTACTCGCCTCCCGTCGAGAAACCCTGAACGAGTCGAGCAACGAGCAACAGGATCGGAGCCCAGATGCCGATGGACGCGTAACTCGGGATGAGTCCGACGGCGAGTGTGCCGATCGCCATCATGATCATGGTCGCCGCGAGGACCTTCTGGCGACCGATCCTGTCGCCCAACGGCCCGAAGAACAGGCCACCGAGCGGACGGACCACGAACGCCGCGGCGAAGGTCGCGAACGTGCTGATCAGCTGGACTCCAGGCGACGCGTCCGGGTAGAACACCTTGCCCAGCGTGGCGGCGAGGTAGCCGTAGACACCGAAGTCGAACCATTCCATCGTGTTGCCGAGCGCCGCCGCGGAGACCGCACGCTTGAGCATCGGCTGGTCGACGACGGTGATCCCGTCCTCGGTCAGTCTCGGTTTACGGTGCATGAGTTTGGCGAACACACCGCGCCTGAGATGTTGGATGTGGTCGTGTCCCCACCGCGGATGCTCGACTGTCATTTACACAACGTTAGCCAGAGCAACAACCAGTCTTCAAACCGCGAACCGTGCCCTCGGCTCGATTTCCGCACGTATCGCCAGGTCAACGACCGGTTCCGCCAATTTTGTTGCCGCCAGGGACAATTGAGATCTATCGGGCAGATCGGACATCGCCCGATCTCGTGTCGACGACCCCGGCTCGACCGGTTCGCACGCGCGGAAGGCACGATGACACCGTGCCTGAATCCCAACCCGACATCCGCCCGACCGTTCCCCTGATCGTCGACGTCGACACCGGTATCGACGATTCGCTCGCGCTGCTCTATCTATTGGCAAGCCCGGAAGCGGACATTCTGTCCATCGCGTCCACAGCAGGGAACGTCCCGGTCGATCAGGTTGCCGCGAACAACCTCGCATGGCTCGACCTGTGCCGCGCGACGGACATCGAGGTGACGCTGGGCGCGCAGGCGCCTCTCGTCGCACCGCTGATGACCACGGAGGACACGCACGGACCTCAGGGCATCGGATACGCCGAGCTTCCCGTGTCGACGCGGTCTCTCTCCGACAGAGACGCCACGACGGCCTGGGTGGAACTCGTGCGCGACCGACCGGGTGAGATCACCGGACTGGTCACCGGACCGCTGACAAACCTGGCAACGGCCATTCGTGTCGAGCCCGACCTGCCGCGGCTCCTGAAGCGTCTGGTCGTGATGGGCGGGACCTTCTGGCATCCGGGAAACACGACACCGACAAGTGAGTGGAACATCGCCGTCGACCCGGAAGCCGCTGCGGAGGTGTTCGCTGCGTTCTCCGGTCTACCCGCAGATCGCCTCCCGATCGTCTGCCCGCTCGACGTGACCGAGACCATCGAGATGTATCCCTCGCACGTCGAGCGACTCGCAGCACGCGCCGGAAGCACACCGCAGGAGATCATCTCGGAATCGGACGCGCCCTGCACGAGATCGGCCGCGTCGAACCCCGTCGTGCGTCACTTCGCCGATGCCGTCCGCTTCTACATGCAATTCCACCGAGAGCACGATCAAGGATTCCTGGCCCACATGCACGATCCGTTCGCAGCCGCCGTGGCACTGAAACCCTCGATCGTCGACGTCGTTCCCGCCGTCGTGGACGTGGAACTGAACGGAACGCTGACTCGCGGAACCACCGTGGCCGATCGACGCGGGATGTGGGGCAGACCGAACAATGCGCTGATCGCGACGTCCACCGACCCGAAGGCCTTCTTCGATCAGTTGATCGACCGTGTCGGCGCACTTGCGGAACGCCTGTACCCGCGCTGACCGACAGGTCAGACGCCGTCGAACGCGTCGACGATCTCCTTCGCCGCCAGGGCGGCCGTGAGCGAACCGTCACGAACCTGTCGTTCGACATCGCCTCGTATCGCCCGGACTGCCGGATTGGACGCCAGTCGTCGCAGCAGCTGATCGTTGACCATGGTCCAGGTCCAGTCGACTTGCTGGGTACGGCGCTTCTCCGCGAACTGGCCCGCGTCCGACAACACCTGCTGGTGTTTCAGCACCGTGTTCCAGAAGTCGTCGAGGCCGATCTTCTCGAGGGCACTCATCGTCAGGACCGGTGGATGCCAGATCGCGTCGTGCGGGTAGATCATCCGCAGCGCCCCCGACAGCTCGCGCGCCGCACTCTTCGCCTCGATCGCGTGTTTACCGTCGGCCTTGTTGACCGCCACGAGGTCGGCGAGCTCGAGAACGCCCTTCTTGATCCCCTGCAGCTGATCGCCGGTCCGCGCGAGAGTCAAGAATGCGAAGCAGTCCACCATGTTGGCCACCGTGACCTCGGACTGCCCGACACCGACGGTCTCGACGAGGATGACGTCGAAACCTGCCGCCTCGAGGAGCACGATCGTCTCGCGTGTCGCCCGTGCCACTCCTCCGAGCGTCCCCGACGTCGGGGACGGCCGGATGTACGCGTCCTTCTGAACCGCCAGGTTCGCCATTCGAGTCTTGTCACCGAGAATCGACCCACCGGTCCTCGTCGACGACGGATCCACCGCCAACACCGCCACTCGATGCCCCTTGTCGATCAGGTACATCCCGAGTGCGTCGATGAACGTCGATTTGCCCACCCCGGGAACGCCGGTGATCCCGACGCGATGCGAGCCACCGGCCTTGGGCAGCAACTGCAGGAGCAGCTGCTGCGCCAGGTCTCGATGGTCGTCTCGCGTCGACTCCACCAGCGTGATCGCACGAGCCAACCCCGACCGTTCGCCGGACAGTACCGACTTCGCGACCGCATCGATGTCGATCGTGCGACCAGCTCTGTTGGGAGAACTCATGTTCAGGCAGATGCCTCGCGCGGCGCATCGGGCGGAGTGTGACCCAGCTGCACCGACAGTTTCTCCACGAGCCCGATCGCGGCGTCCGCGATGACCGTCCCCGGCGGGAAGATCGCCGCGGCGCCTGCCGCGTAGAGCTCGTCGAAGTCACCCGGAGGGATGACACCGCCGACGACGATCATGATGTCGGGGCGGTCCACCGCCGCGAGCGCTTCCCGCAGCGCGGGAACCAACGTCAGGTGGCCTGCAGCCAACGAGGACACTCCGACGACGTGGACATCGTTGTCGGCCGCCTGACGTGCGACCTCCTCCGGAGTCTGGAACAGCGGGCCGACGTCGACGTCGAATCCGATGTCCGCGAACGCCGTCGCGATGACCTTCTGACCGCGGTCGTGACCGTCCTGGCCCATCTTGCAGACCAGGACACGCGGACGGCGCCCCTCGTCCTCGGCGAACTGCCGGGCCAGTTCGGTGGCCTTGGTCAAATTCTTCGCTTTGCCGGCTTCGTCGCGATACACACCACTGATTGTCCGGATTTCCGCCTGATGGCGCCCGTAGACCTTCTCCAGCGCGTCGGAGATCTCCCCGACGGTGGCCATCTTGCGCGCTGCGTCGATGGCCAGGTGCAGAAGGTTGTTTTCGAGCCCACTCTCCGACGACGCTGCCGCCCTGGTCAGGTTGGCCAGCGCCTCTTCGACGGCCGCGTTGTCTCGCTCGGCGCGCAGACGCGTCAGCTTCTCGATCTGCTCCTTGCGGACCTTCGAGTTCTCGACCTTGAGGACTTCGATGGTGTCGAGCTCGTCCGGGACGTACTTGTTGACGCCCACCAGCGGCTGCCGACCGGAGTCGATCCGAGCCTGCGTCCGCGCCGCGGCCTCTTCGATGCGGAGTTTCGGAATACCCTCGCCGATGGCTCGAGCCATACCGCCCGCGGCCTCGACCTCCGCGATGTGTGCGCGCGCACGATCGGCCAGCTGGTGGGTGAGCCATTCGACGTAGTGCGAGCCACCCCACGGATCGATGGGACGCACGGTGTTGGATTCCTGCTGAATCAGCAACTGCGTGTTGCGGGCGATTCGAGCGGAGAAGTCCGTCGGCAGCGCCAACGCCTCGTCGAGTGCGTTGGTGTGCAACGACTGTGTGTGGCCCTGTGTCGCCGCCATCGCCTCCACACAGGTGCGCGCGACGTTGTTGAACACGTCCTGAGCGGTGAGCGACCATCCCGAAGTCTGCGAATGTGTGCGCAAGGAACGCGATTTCGCACTCTTCGGTTCGAACTTCTGCACCAGTTCCGACCACAGGAGACGACCCGCGCGGAGCTTGGCGACCTCCATGAAGAAGTTCATCCCGATGGCCCAGAAGAACGACAGACGAGGCGCGAACGTGTCGATGTCCATCCCCGCGTCGAGCCCGGCGCGGATGTATTCGACGCCGTCGGCCAGGGTGTAGGCGAGCTCCAGATCTGCTGTCGCGCCTGCCTCTTGGATGTGGTAGCCGGAGATGGAGATGGAGTTGTACTTGGGCATCTTCGCGCTCGTGTACGCGAAGATGTCCGAGATGATTCGCATCGACGGCTTCGGCGGATAGATGTAGGTGTTGCGGACCATGAACTCTTTGAGGATGTCGTTCTGGATGGTGCCGGCCAACTTCTCCGGCGGCACACCCTGTTCCTCGGCAGCGGCGACGTACAACGCCAGAATCGGCAGGACCGCGCCGTTCATCGTCATCGACACCGACACGCTGCCGAGATCGATGCCGTCGAACAGCTGACGCATGTCGTAGATGGAATCGATGGCGACACCGGCCATTCCGACGTCGCCCTGCACGCGTGGATGATCCGAGTCGTACCCGCGGTGCGTCGCGAGGTCGAACGCGACGGACAGGCCCTTCTGTCCGGCCGCGAGATTACGGCGATAGAACGCATTCGATTCCGCTGCCGTCGAGAAACCGGCGTACTGCCGGATGGTCCACGGCTGGTTGACGTACATCGTCGGGTACGGCCCGCGCACGAACGGTGGGGTCCCCGGGTAACTACCCAGCGGGTATCCCTGCGCTTCCACCTCGTCGCGATCGGCCTTGGTGTACACCGGTTTGACGTCGATGCCCTCGGGTGTGGACCACACGACCTGCTCGGCGGTGTAGTTGTTCGCTGCCGCACCGGCCTCGATGTGCGCTGCCGCGTCCTCGGCCGTCGGCGCGGTGGCGGCGGGGGTAGATGGATCCTTCAGCGGCACATCGGCGAAACTGCCGATGACGTGCGACGTACGAGAGTCGTGAGTGGTCATCGTCAGGCTCCCAGGTAATCGAGAAGATCGGTCAGGACCGCAACAGCGTCGACCTTGGCAGTGAGGAAGTCGTCGGGTCGGCTGTCGTCATCGACACCGGAATCAGCGTCGAGGCGGCCGAAGATCTTCTCCGGACCGGCGAGGAGAACCCGCTCGATTCCCGCCTGCCGCAACGCCAGTACCGCCGACCTCGCGTCGTCGACGTACCGTTTGTCGGTGCCGCACAGCACAGCCACCCGGGCCCCGGAACTGCGCACCGCCTCCGCGATCGACTCGGTGGTCAGCGGCCCCGGGTTCTCGGTGTGAATACCACCGGACGCGAGGAGGTTGGCCGCGAAGGTCGTACGCACGTTGTGCTCGGCCACCGATCCGATCGGGGCCAGAAGCGCGAGCGGACGCACATCGTGCTCGAGCAGGTAGGCATCCGACCGGTCACGCAACGCCTCGAACGCAGCGCCGTACCGGGCCACGGTGGCGTCGGGTTGTGGCGGAATGGGCGCCTCGGCCAGGTTCGGGAACTCGTTCACTCCGGTCAGCGGGGTACGCCGGTGCGCAACGTCGGAATCGCGCTGCGCCTTCGTCTTCGCGATCGCGGCTGCCGTGGAACCCGACTCGAGCGCGGCGAGGTAGCCTCCGTCGGACTCGATGGTTCGGGTGAATTCCCACGCCTTCTCCGCGAGATCGCCGGTGAGCTTCTCGACGTACCAGGACCCGGCACCCGGATCCAGCACCCTCCCCAGATGCGATTCCTCGAGCAACAACAGCTGAGTGTTGCGAGCGATCCTTGCCGCGAACGTCTTCGACACTCCGGCAGCGCCGCCGTCGAGCGCAACGTCGAAGGGCAGCACGGTCACTGCATCTGCCCCGCCGATGCCTGCACCGAACGCAGCCAACGTGGTACGCAGCATGTTCACCCACGGATCACGCTGACTCATCATCGCCTCGGACGTGACGGCGTGTTGCGGGGCACCGCCCGCATCTGGTGCACCGACGACCTGAGCCACCCGTGCCCAGACCACGCGGGCTGCTCGGAACTTCGCGATGGTCTGGAACTGGTCGTCCGTGGCGGCGAAACGGAACTCGATCTGCGACAGAGCCTGCTCGGCCGTCAGACCTGCGGCGGTCAATACGCGCAGATACTCCAACCCGGCCGCGACGGATGCGCCGACCTCCTGGGTATCGCTCGCTCCGGCATTGTGAAAGACAGTGCCGTCCACCGTGATCGCGCGGACGGTCTCGGGCCGAGCCTCGGCGAGAACGGCGAGTGCGACGGTCTCGTCCACGTTCACGGAACCGACACCGGCGAATCGGGCTGTCAGCGGTGCAGCGCCCAGGCGAATGTCGACAGCGGCACGGTCCTCGACCGACGAGGAATCCGCCACTGCGAAGATCGCATCGGCTGCCGCGGCGACGTCCGACCCGGCGTCGACGACCACCGGCGCAAGATCCAACAACACACCGTCCAGCGCACGCGCTACCCCGGTCACCGGAAGTCCGGATCCACCGATCGAGAGCCACACTCCGCTGATTCCGTTGTTCAACCCGTCCAGGATGGACTCGTTGATGGACTCCGGATCGGAGGTCCCTGCACCGAACTTCGCACTGACGGTCCAGCCGGCGTTCACATCGCGAGTACGGTCACGGCCGCGGACGAACGGGTGAACTCCCGGCAGCGGATGTTCCGGTTGTTCGTCGAGCACACCGTAGAGCGGCGCGACCGTCACTCCGTCGTAGGTCACTGCGTCGAGCAGGTGCTCCGCGTCGACCGGAAGGTCCGCGACGTCCACTCGTCTCGACTTCGCGAGGACGCCCGCGACGGCCTTCTGCCACGCGGCGTACGCACTGGTGGAAGCGCCTTCTTGCGAAGCGCTTTCTGGTGAAGCAACGGACACAGTGACTGCTCCCTCGACTCGATCGGCACGCAGATCGACAAATTGCGACTTCTGTGATGTTAACCGCGATTGTTGGAACACTATCGTGAGGATCACCTCATGTCTGCGTGGGCATCGGTTCGGCGAGCGTCGCTGCTTAGCGGGTGCCGGTACTGTCGGCGAATGTGAAGAGGCGCTTTCGAGACCCCCGGCTCATCGGCCTCGTTCTCCTTCTCCTGGTCCTCGCTCTCGCCGCAGCGTTCACGCCACATCCGTCCGTCGCTCAGATCCGCGAGTGGTCGCATTCGATCGGTCCCGCGTTCCCACTCGTGTTTTTCGCCGTACACGCGGTGGTCACGGTTGCACCGATTCCTCGTACCCTGTTCACTCTCGCCGCGGGCGTCCTGTTCGGGTCGCTGACCGGCATCGTCGTCACGGTCGGCGCGTCCACGGTCAGCGCGGTGATCGCCCTGCTCATGGTCCGGGCCGTAGGTCGGGAGTGGTTCGCAACCAGAATGACCCACCCGGCGGTCAGGGCCATCGACGACAGCCTGGCTCGCCGAGGCTGGCTCGCGGTGGGCTCGCTGCGGTTGATCGCGCCCGTTCCGTTCTCGGTGGTCAACTACTGCTGCGGGGTGTCGTCGATTCGCATCGCCCCGTTCGCGTTGGCCACTGCCGTCGGGGTCGTGCCCGGAACAGTGGGCATCGTGGTGCTGGGCGATGCCCTGGGCGGCAACGCCGATCCGGTGATGCTCGCGTTGTCGGCGTCGTGCATTGCACTGGGCGTGCTGGGCCTGATCGTGGACTGGCGCCTGACGACGCGCGGTCGAACCCGGGCACGTCAAGCCGTGGAACTTGATATTCAGGAGTCAAGTCAAAAACGTTGACTTGCATATTTCAAGGCATTAGCCTTGACGAATGTTCGTCATGACGATCGATCAGCGTGGAAGCCGACGCGAACGCGATCGCGTCGAAGACCTACTGGAGTCCATGCACGGCGTGCCGCTTCTCCGTCCGTTCGATCGAACGGCGGGCGACGAGGTTCAGGCCGTCGTGGAGAACTCGCCCACCGGAGCGCTCACCGTCGTCGACGTCGCATTACGCCTCGTCCGCGAGCAGCACTGGAGTATCGGCATCGGAGTCGGCGCCGTCGAACTCCCGCTCCCCACCACCACCCGGGCCGGACGAGGACACGCGTTCGAAGCAGCCCGTGACGCCGTGACCCGAGCCAAGAACGCACCGGGTGGCGTCGCAGTCGCCAGCGCGCGCGACGATCTCGCCGCCGCCGCAGCGGACGCCGAGACAGCACTGATACTGGTCGCACTGCTCGTCACCGACCGAACCGAGCAAGGCCACGCCGCAGTGGACCTCATGACTGCCGGCCACACGCAGACCAGCGCCGCCGAGATACTCGGCATCAGCAAGCAAGCGATGTCGCAGAGATTGTCGGTGGCGAGGTGGAGTATCGAATCGGGCGGGCGAACATTGGCCGAACATCTACTGAGCGACCTGTCCGGTCACGAGGACCGACTGTGACGACTCGGCACGGCAGGCACAATCGAGGGGGAAACTGATGTCCGTTTCGGCACTGACGACCGTCATGACGCCGGTACTTCTGGTCGCCTCGGCCACGGCGTCGATCGCCCCGTCGACAGGCCGACTGCCCACCAGGCTGCCGACGTGGGTGCCTGCAGCCACGTCCGTGGGTCTGCTCGCGGTCGCTGCCGTCTGCGCGTCTCTGACCGACCCGGTGCACGGATTCATGTTGGCCACCACGTACGTGGTCACGGTCGCCGTAGCCGCCGTAGGCGGTTCCGGCATCGTTCCGGCGGTCTTCGCACTTGCCCGGCGGAGCGGCACGCCCGGACCCGACGATTCGCCGGGACCACTGCACGGCGGACGCACCATCGGAATCCTCGAGCGCACGGCGGTCGCGGCATCCATCCTGTCCGGTTGGCCCGAGGGCATCGCGATCGTCCTGGCCGTCAAAGGGCTTGCCCGCTATCCGGAACTGCGTGCCAGCGAGCCGTCCGCCCAGTCGCCTGCCGCGACGTCGGCCTCCGAGCAGTTCATCATCGGCACCTTCGCGAGCGTCATGTGGGCCGTCGCCGTCTGCGGAGTCGGCCTCGCCCTGACCACCTGACCGTCCGACCGGCATCGCGAACTGCGACGACCCGCCTCGCTTCTTACCGCTCCGGTTCAGCCTGAGGCGCAGTCCACTGCTGATGCGCCGGCCCCGCCGACAGCTCGCCTACGTCGAGCCCTTTCGTCAGACTGGGGTCGGGAGCAAGGGAGGTGTCGACGGGCGTGCGCGCGACGGCTTCCGCAGCCGCCACGGCTTCCGCGACAGCTGGATCGCTCTTCGTCTCGAACCAATCCGCAACTTCTTCCGAGTCGTCCTCGGGTTTGGTGTCCGCACCCGAGGTGTCACTCGGCTGGAACCTGAACACACCATCTTCCCCTGGCGCGCCGAGAGTCTTGGCGAATCCCTTCAACGCATCCCCGAAGTCGCTGGGGATCATCCAGACCTTGTTGGCGTCACCCTGCGCCATCTGGGGCAACGTCTGCATGTACTGGTACGCAAGGAGCTCGGGCGTCGGCTTGCCTGCCTTGATGGCCGCGAACACTTTCTCGATCGCTTTGGCCTGACCCTGCGCCTGAAGGTACTTCGCAGCCCGATCGCCCTGGGCCCGAAGGATTCTGGATTGACGCTCACCCTCGGCCGTGAGAATCGACGCCTGCTTGGCGCCTTCCGCTGCGAGGATCCGACTCTGCTTGTCACCCTCGGCCGTCTTGATAGCGGACTCGCGGTGTCCCTCCGCCGTCAGAATCGTCGCTCGCTTCTCACGGTCGGCCTTCATCTGCTTCTCCATCGACTCCTGGATCGACGGCGGCGGATCGATGCTCTTCAGTTCCACACGTGCCACGCGCAGGCCCCATCGCCCGGTCGCCTCGTCGAGAACCCCCCGCAGCTGGCCGTTGATGGAGTCGCGAGACGTGAGCGTCTCCTCCAAGGTCATGCCACCGACGACGTTGCGCAGCGTGGTCGTCGTCAACTGCTCCACGCCCACGATGTAGTTGTTGATCTCGTAGACGGCGGCCTGAGGATTGGTGACCTGGAAGTACACGACCGTGTCGATCGACACCGTCAAGTTGTCCTTCGTGATTACCGGCTGCGGCGGGAAGGACACAACCCGTTCTCGCAGATCGACTTTCGCGCGAACCCGATCGACGAACGGAACGAGGAACGTCAACTGCCCCGACACCGTCTTCGAATACCTACCGAGCCGTTCGATCACCGCGGCCTCGGCCTGCGGCACCAGCGCAACCGATTTGGCCACCAGAACGACGACAAGAAGGACGATCACGCCCAGAACGATGAGTGCTGTCATGGTCGACTACGGTCCTCTCCACACGAGCGCAGTTGCGCCGTCTATTTCCATCACGGTCACTGTGGTCCCCGGCGCATACACCTCGGTGGAATCGAGAGGACGCGCCGTCCACACCTCTCCGCCGATCTTCACCTGACCTTCGGTGGCCGACACCTGTTCGAGAACCAGCGCGCTCTTGCCCGACAACGCCTCGATTCCGGTCGGCAGGACAGGCGGTTTCGCGAACTTGCGCAGCAGAATCGGACGCACCCCGAGAACGAGGGCCAACGACACGACGGCGAACACCACGGCATCGACCCACACCGGAAAATCCGTGACAGACGACACTCCGGCCGTTGCCAGGGCCCCTCCGGCGATCATCAGCAGGAAGAAATCACCCGTCAGTGCCTCGGCTGCCGCAAGGAGCACGCCCGCGATGAGCCAGATAATCGCTGCCACACCCCCAGTGAACCACAAATCGGACATCTGCCGGTGAGACGAGACGACAACTCACCGCGGTAACCGGAGTCCGGGTTACCGGTATTCGATTTCCGAGACTCGGTGACCGGGGCTCGGTTACTGGGGTTCGGTGACGAAATCGACGAGCTGCTCGACCGCGCCGATCAACGGCGCCTCGAGATCGCGGAAACTGGACACCGATTGGTACACACGTCGCCAACCGTCGCGCGGAGATCCCCACCCCAGCTCCCGGCAGATACCGGTCTTCCAATCCTCGCCTCGCGGAATCCGCGGCCACGCAGCAATACCGACTGCCTTCGGGCGCACCGCTTCCCACACGTCGATGTACGGATGGCCCGTCACGAGCACATGCGGCCCCAAGGATGTCGTCAGCTTCGACTCCTTGGAACCCGTCACGAGATGGTCGACGAGCACACCGACACGGCGCCCAGGCCCTGGCCCGAACTCCGCGAGACGCTCACCTAGGTTGTCGAGCCCCTCGAGGTGCTCGACCACAACACCTTCGACGCGCAGATCGTGACCCCACACCCGCTCGACCAGAGCGGCATCGTGGACACCCTCGACCCAGATCCGGCTCGCACGGGCCGTACGAGCACGCAGCCCCTCGACACGGGTGGAACCCGACGCCGAACGAGACGGGCCCGCCTTCGGAGCCGCGGCGGCGCGTACCAACGTCACCCGCTTGCCGTCGATCAGGAACGCAGCCTCCCGCAACGCGAACAGACGTGTCGTTCGCGCAGCGTCCTCCAAACGCACGAAATCACCGTCGTACGTTCGCTCGAACCCCACGACGGCACCGCAGTACCCGGTCGCCGCGTCCTCGACCACGAGCCCACGCTCGGCCGGAACCTGCGGCGCAGGCACCTTCCGCATCCGACTGTGCCCCGCAAGAATGTCCGACCCGTACATATCCGCCACGGCCGAACACGCTAGCCCAACCCACATCACTCGAGCCGCACGCCACGCCGTTCGAAAGCCCTCACCTACGGCTCATGTCTGCAGGCTCCACTCCCGCCTCCTCCCTGGTCATTTCTGCAGGCTCCACTCCCGGCCTAAACTGGTGAGCCGTGAGTTCTCCCAGTGCAAGCCTCGCCGTATGGGCGAGTTCGTGGTTGGCCGGCATGAGCGCACCGGACGACGTGATCGACGCCATGGCCGAATGGGCGCCGATGCATCTGATCGTGGCTGCGGACAAGGCAACCGCGGCCTCCACGTCGCTGGCGTGGCCGAGCCCGCGTGCCGACGGCATCGCAGCGTTGCTGACGCTCGTGCGCGCGACGTCGGGCCGCACGCCGGGCGCAGCCGGGGCCGGACAGCCCGGGAACCCAGGAATCGAACTGCTTCTCCCCTCGCCTGGATCGGCGCAGAATCTCACACCCGGTACCGCATTCTCCCGTGCGGCTCTGGTCTCCGGTCAGGCTGTTCTCGTCGGCTCTCCCGGAGCCGACGGAATCGGCCTGGTACCTGCGGTCGAGGGACCGGACGTGATGCGCTGGACGGTGCACACCGTCCGGATTCCCGATCACTTCGTACGCGACTTCTCGCTGGGCGAAGCTGAATACGCGATGCGCGACGCCGTGCGGGACGCAGCCGAGGCTCTCGGAACGATGTCGGCACTGCCGACTCGCACTCCGAACGGTGACCCCCGTACCCGGATTGCCGCCGAATTGGAATCGCTTGCACGCCATCGCTACCCGATCGACACTCCTGAACGAGTGCTTCGTGTTCTGGAATCGGCCGACCGAGTGTCCGCGATACTGTCCGTCGCTCAGCACGATTCACCCACCGAGGCACCGACCGCTGCCGCAGAGGCTGCACGGGAGAACCTGATACGGCCGCTGTGGTCGGCAGTGCGGGCTGCGCGACTCAGCGCTGTGGCGCGCAGCATCGAGGAAGGAGCGCCGCGGGCCTGAACGGAGCGGAGTCGGGGCCGCCTGAACAAACGTTATGTCAGCGAGGTGCGCCGACCGGACGACGTGCGGGTTGCTCGCAGCAGTTGAGCGCGCATCGATCACCGTTCGCCGTCGAGCCGTAACGGGGGACGCTACCGATCCCACGGGGAGAGGTATCGCCGACGTACTCCCCCACCAACTCGACGACCATCTTCGCGAACCGCGGATCCGTGCCCGGCGTGGCCACGCGCGCGAAAGCCATCGACAGTTCGGCTGCCTTGTCGCGTGCCTCGGTGTCGAGATCCCACACCACCTCGAGGTGATCGGACACGAAGCCGACCGGGCACACGAGAACCGCGTCGACGCCCTTGTCGGACAGAGTCTGGAGATGGTCGCAGATGTCCGGCTCGAGCCACGGGACCTGAGGTGGTCCGGACCGCGACTGCCACACCAGGTCGTAGTCCTGGAAACCTGCTCGTTCGGCGGCCAGTCGGGAGGCGTCGGCGACTTGCCTGCTGTACAGGTGCCCGCCGTCCTCGGGCGGCCCCGCGTTCGCGTCGGCGGCGCTGGGAATGGAATGTGCGGTGAACACGAGTCTCGCGCCTGCACGTTTGTCGGCCGGCAACTGTTCCAGCGCGACGGTGATCGCGTCGGCGAAGGAGTCGATCATCAGAGGATGATCGTAGAACTGCCGGATCTTGACCAACTCGGGTGCGCTACCCCCTACCGACCGACGCGCACGCGCGATGTCCTCGTGGTACTGCCTGCACCCGGAATATCCGCCCCATGCGGACGTCGGAAACACCAGCGCGCGGCGGACCCCGTCCGCGGTCATCCGGCCGACCGTGTCCTCGACCATCGGATGCCAGTTCCGGTTGCCGAAATACACCGGTAGGGGGATAGAGGCCGATGCCAATTCGGATTCGACCGCCGCGATGATGTCGCGGTTGAGTGAATTGATGGGAGAGACCCCACCGAAATGCATGTAGTGCTCGACCACCGCGTCGAGGCGCTCGGGTGGTACCCCGCGTCCACGGGTGACGTTCTCGAGGAACGGCCGGACATGTGACGGGTCCTCTGGGCCACCGAAGGACAGGAACAGCAGCGCGTCGAAACCATCGACACCACGAGAGTCGGTCATCGGTCCATTGTGCGCCCGGGGAGGATGTGACCGAACACGCCCCTCCCCGGGCGTACGAACAGAAAAATCAGACGTTGTCCGGCAGGTACGTGTTGTGGCTCGCGCCACCGTCCACGTAGATGATCGAGCCGGTGGTGCCCGGCAGCCAATCGGACAGAAGCGCAACGATCGACTTGGCAACTGCCGTCGGGTCGTCGTAGTTCCAGCCGATGGGCGATGCACCGTCCCAGTACTCGTTGAGCTGCTGCATCTTCGCGGCGTCACCCGTAGCCGTTCCGGCGATGGCCTTGGCGGCCAAAGTCCGGATAGGGCCTGCGGCAACGAGGTTGGAGCGAACACGCTTGGCCTGACCGACCTCGCGAGCGACGTACCGGTTGACCGACTCGAGCGCGGCCTTGGCCACGCCCATCCAGTTGTAGTACGGCATGGCGGTGCGCGGATCGAAGTCCATTCCGACGATCGATCCTCCCTCGTTCATGACGGGGAGCACAGCGCGGGCCAGCGAGGCGTAACTCCATGCGGAGATCTCGAACGCACGCGAGGCGTCGGGGCCCGGCCCGTCCAGGAACGGCTTGGCGTCCGGTCCCATCAGAGTGCGCGGCGCGAAAGCGATGGAGTGCAGTACGCCGTCGACACCCTCGGGTGCGAGTTCACGAACGCGGTCGGCCAGAGCGGCCAGGTGCTCCTCGTTGGTTGCGTCGAGTTCGATCGCCGGGGGCACCGGCTGCGGGAGCCGCTGCGCGATGCGGTCGATCAAGCGGAGCCTGTCGAATCCGGTGATGATGACCTTCGCGCCCTGGTTCTGCGCCATCGCGGCAGCGTGGAACGCGATCGAGGCATCGGTGATGATGCCGGTCACGAGAATTGTCTTGCCTTCGAGCAGTCCGCCCATGTGTATTCCTTACAGATCGAATCGAAAAAGAGAAAACGAAGAAAATCAGTGACCCATGCCCATGCCACCGTCGACCGGGATGACCGCACCCGACACGTACGCGGAGTCGGGGCCGGCCAGGAAGCTCACGACGGCCGCCACATCCTCCGGCTGACCGAGTCGCTGCAGCGGAATGAACTCCTTCGCCTTGCTGCGAAGGTCGTCGGGAAGCTCGGCCGTCATGTCCGTTTCGATGAAACCGGGCGAGACGACGTTGGCGGTGATGGACCGCGACCCGAGTTCACGCGTGATGGACCGCGCCATACCGATGACGCCCGCCTTGGACGCGGCGTAGTTGATCTGGCCGGGTCCACCACCCAGTGCGACGACGGAACTGAGGAACACCATTCGGCCCCACCGGGCGCGCAACATTGCGCGGTTGGCACGCTTGGCAACGCGGAATGCACCGGTGAGGTTGGCGTCGAGAACTCTCTCGAACTGCTCCTCCGTCATGCGCATCAACAGTGTGTCGTCGGTGATCCCTGCGTTGGCCACCAGTACCTCGACGGGCCCTTGCTTCTCCTCGACCTCTTTGAACGCAGCGTCGACGGATGCAGAATCGGTGACATCGCACACGACGCCGAGCAGACCTTCCGGCGCGCCCGAGCCGCGGTGCGTGACGGCGACCTTGTGGCCGTCCGCGGCGAGCCGCTGAGCGATGGCAAGGCCGATGCCTCTGTTACCTCCGGTGACAAGTACGGAACGAGCGATGAAGTCGGGTGTGGACATGCCTGCAACCTATCTGTTCGTGCTGGAATGACAAAGCAGTGTTACTCATGAGTAATAACAGTGAATAGGTACGAATTCGGTAAATCAGGGCAAACGCTGTCGAAGTACCAAAGCCGTACCGAGCCCCGCCGCTGTGAACAGGACGCCGAGAATCAGCCACGGTCTACTCGCGTCGCCCCGAGTCATCTCGAAGCCGATCTGCTCTTCGAGAGTGTCGTAGACGGCCCGTAGTTCCTCCAAAGACGAGGCCGTGAAGAAACTGCCGCCGGACAGAGTGGCGATTTCCTTGAGCGACGGGTCGTCGACCGGCACCGGCACTCTCTCCGAACCCGATTCGCTCTCGATGTCGACGGTCCCGTAACTCGTTCCGAACGAGATGGTCGATATCGGTACGTCCTTCTCGGCAGCAGCACGCGCCGCGGTGTAACCGCCTCTCGGATCGTCCGGGTTTTCCGGCACCGTCTGCTTGCCGTCCGACAGAAGCACGATGCGGGCAGGTGGGGCAGCGTCCCCGCCGCCGAGTACCGCGCCCAGAGTGTCGATCGATTGCAGCGATGTGAAGATCGCTTCGCCGGTGGCCGTGCGCTCGCTGAGCTGAAGTTTGTCGATCGCCGCTTTGGTCGCTTCGCGATTCGCGGTGGGCGACACCAGAACCGAAGCAGTGCCGGCGAACGCCACCAATCCCAGATTGATGCCTGGAGTCAAACCGTCGGCGAACGATTTACCGGCTTCCTGCGCTGCCGCCAGACGTGACGGTTCGACGTCGGTCGCTTCCATGGACAGCGACACGTCGATCACGAGCATGACGGTTGCGCGATTGCGCGGAACCCGTTGATCCGACGTCGGGCCGGCCAGCGCGACGGTGAGCAGAAGCAGGCCCACCAGCACCAGAGCCGTCGGAACGTGCCGCCAGTATCCGGGCCGGTTCGGCGCTACCTTCTCGAGCAACTCCATGTTGGAGAAAAGCAGCGTGTTCTTCTGACGGCGACGCTGCACGACGACATATCCGGCGACGAGAGCGCCGACGACCAACAGAAACAGCAGCCACCACGGAGAGGTGAAGTCGGACAAGCTCACCGGCGACCCGCCCGTGCAGTGTTGGCGGCACTTGCCCCGAGCGTGTGCCTTCGCGAGGACACGAAGCGAACCACGTCGGCGATCCAGTCACCGTCGGTCCGCAATGTCAGGCGGGGCGCCCCACAACGGCGCAACACGCGTTCGACGTCGCTCCGGTGCGCTGCCGCGGCCTCCGCGAAATCCGCCCGCAATCGCGGGGTGGTGCTGAACTCTCGGGTGCGCCCTGATTCGGGGTCGTGCAGCACCACATCTCCTATGTCGGGAAGTTCGAGGTCGCGCGGATCGAGTACTTCGACGGCGAGGACATCGTGCCGCGCCGCGATGGCTCGCAGCGACCGTTCCCAGTCGATCGGCCCGAGGAAATCGCTGATGATCACCGCCATTCCGCGCCTGCGCTGCGGCCGCCGGAGCGACTCGATCGCGCCCACCAGATCGCCTCGGACACCGTCCGCTGCACTGGGAGTGGTCGCGATCGTCCGTAGCATCGACTGTGCGTGAATCTGCCCACCGCGCGCGGGAATTCGCGTCAGTGTGGAGCCGGTGGCAACGACCGCGCCGATCCGGTTACCGCCTCCCCCGGTCAGATGTGTGATCGCAGCGGCGGCAGCAACGGCGAGGTCGCGCTTCTCGCATCCGGTGGTTCCGAAATCGAGGCTTGCCGACAGGTCGAGAACCATCCACGTTTCCAGCTCCCGGTCCGCCACCGACTGGCGTACGTGCGGATGCGTCGTGCGTGCCGTCACCGACCAGTCCATCTGACGGACGTCGTCGCCCGGCTGATACTCGCGAGCATCCCCAGGCTCGGACCCGGGACCGGGGATCAACCCGAGGTGATCACCGTGCAGCACACCGTCGAGCCGACGCCGAACCGTCAGTTCGAGCGTCCGGAGCGCCGCGGCGAGCGACGGGTCCCGCAGCTCCCCGCTGCGGAAGGACGGAGGGCGAGCCGCGTGCCGCCGTACCGCACCTTCGGCCGGTCCACTCACTGCTTCTGGTTACCCGCGGTCGACTCGTTGCCGGCCGGCTGTTGCCCCTGCTGGCCCTGATGAACCTGCTGACCCTGGGGTGCACCGTTACCTGGTCCTGGTCCCTGCCCGCCCGGCGCCGGGAACTGACCTGCGTGCGGATGCGGTTGCTGCTGAGGCGGTTGCGGCTGGTGCGGTTGCGGCGCCTGCGCGAACGACGGCTGCTGCGCAAAGGGTGGCTGCTGGGAGTTGGGGCTGTGCTGCGGGTTCGGAACCGGCGGCGGTGTCGGCTGCGGCCCTCCTCCGACGGCTTGCGGCGCGACCTGCGGAAGCCCGACGGTCTGCAGGACGCGAGTGATGACGTCCTCCGGCGTGACCTCGTCGGCGAGAGCGTCGTAGGACAGGACGAGCCGGTGCCGGAGCACGTCGGGAATGACCTCGAGGACATCCTGCGGAACGACGTAGTCACGTCCGCGGAGCAGTGCAAGTGCACGAGACGCCGAGATGATGCCGAGCGTCGCACGAGGGGATGCACCGTAAGCGATCCAACTGGCGACGTCGTCGAGACCGAGCTGCTCCGGTGTTCGAGTTGCCGCGATGACTCGGACGACGTAATCGACGAGAGCGTGATGCACGAAGACGTTGCTCGCGACTTTCTGCAAGCGGACGAGCTCAGCCGGGTCGAGTATCTGCTTCGGCGTGGGGACCGCGGTTCCCATCCGGTAGACGATCTCCCGCTCCTCCTCGACCGACGGGTAATCCACCACGATCTTGAACAGGAATCGGTCCCGCTGGGCTTCCGGAAGCGGGTACACGCCTTCGTTCTCGATCGGGTTCTGTGTGGCCATCACCAAGAACGGATCAGGCATCGGGAACGTCTTGCCGCCGATGGAGACGTGCCGTTCGGCCATCACCTCGAGAAGCGCGGACTGGACCTTGGCCGGGGCACGGTTGATCTCGTCCGCCAGTACGAAATTGGCGACGACAGGGCCCAGTTCGGTGTCGAACTCCTCGCGTCCCTGTCGGTAGATGCGGGTACCGATCAAGTCCGTCGGCACCAGGTCCGGGGTGAACTGCACACGAGAGAACGAACCGCCGACCACCTTGGCGAACGTCTCCACGGCGAGCGTCTTGGCCACTCCGGGAACGCCCTCGAGCAGAACGTGTCCGCGGGCGAGCAACCCGACGAGAATACGCTCGACAAGCCGATCCTGGCCGACGATGACGCGCTTGACCTCGTACACGGCCTTTTCGAGAATGCGTACGTCCTGCTGCAGATCGTTCACGGCATCCACCGAAGCGTTCCGCTCCGTGGTCTTCGGTTCGGTGCCGTGCGAAGCACTTACGTTCGACACTCCCCCGTTCGATCCGTCGCCCTTCGACAGGTCGGCCTTCGATGCGTCACCGTTCGACACGCCGTCACGTGATGCCACCAACAATCCACCGCTTCCACTCGACATTTCGCGGGCACGTTCCTCCATGTCCGCCACCAACTATTGCAGGTGACGACGGAATGCGCCGACGGTCCCGCCCCAGGCTACCGGCGCGCACGGGCGAGCCTATCGGTACTGCGGTCAGGAGACCATGCACACCGATTCAGGAGACCATGCGCACTGCGTACGGGGTCATACCGTCGTACCGGACCGGCGAGACCTTCACGACGCTGCCGGACTGAGGGGCCTCGAGCATCTTTCCGTCACCGAGATACAGCGCGACGTGCTGGCTCGCGTTCGGACCGTAGAACAGCATGTCTCCGCGCTTCATGTCCGAGGACGGAACCTGTTTGCCCGCGGTGTACTGGTAACCGGTGTAGTGCGGGAGTGAGATCCCCAGACCGGCGAACGCGTAGATCATCAACCCGGAGCAGTCGAAGCCGACCTTGTTGTAGTCGCCGTAACTGTCGGCGACACCTCCGTCACGGATTCCCTTGGTCGGCCCGTTCTCGTCTCCACCTCCCCACGAGTAGGGCACACCCAACTGCGACATTCCGCGATCGATGACCAGTTCCACTGCGGCACTGCCGGTCAGAGATGGATTGCTCTGCCCACCGCTACGCGGCTTCTTCGGTGTCGTGGACGTGGACGGCGACGGGGTTGAGTCCGAATCGTCGATGTCGGTGTGCGAGCGTTGGCCGGCGGCTGCGGCCGCCGCTGCTGCCGCAGCCGCCTGGTTCGCGGCGACGCGTGCAGCGGCCTGTACGGCTGCGTCGCGCGCGGCGGCTGCAGCTGCCGCGATCGCGGCGTCCTCGGCCGCCTTCTGCTGCTCCCATGCGGAGTACGCGTCGCGCTGGCCCTCCAATCCTGCGACCTCGGATCGCGCGGAGTCCAGTTGTGACTGCGCGGAATCGCGTTGAGCCTCGATCGCCGTCTTCTGCTCGGCCTGGGCGGCGAGGGCTGCACGCGCGGTGGCAATGGCGTCTTCCGCCGCGGCCTTCTTGTTCTCCGCGTCGCTGGCAGCGGCGTCGGCCTCCTGCTTGGACTCACGGGCGGCGGAATCCTTGTTCGCCTGCTCGGTGCGTGCACGTTGCAAGCCATCGAGAACCGCATTCTGGCTGGACGACAACACCTTGAGGACCTGCGCTCGGTCGAGTACATCGTCCGGCCCGGTCGACCCGAGGAACGACGAGATCGATGCCACGCCCGTGCCCTGCGTGTAGCTCGACACCGCGAAATCGTTGAACTTGGTTTGAGCAGCTTGAATCTGTGTACCTGCGTCGGCGAGTGCCTGCTGTGCGACGCCGACCAGTTGCGCGGCGACGTCGGCAGCATCACGGGCATTCTGCAGGTCGACGAGCGCCCGGTTCACGTCCTCGCGTTTGATCGCGACATCGGCGTCGAGCTGAGCAAGTTGCTGATTGGCTGCGGCTACCTGGTTGATCAGTTCACCGACCGCACCGAGCTGCTGCTCCACCCGTGTGCCGGCAGCGGCGATGTCCGAGTCGGACGGATTCGGCGGAGGTGGTGGCACCGCCGCGGCAGTGCCGGACACGGCACCGAGCAGCGCTATCACCAGTCCGGACCCGACCAGTAGTCGTGCAGTGGCAGAGAACGCTCCACGGCGAATGCCGCGATCAGCTCGACGCCTCACAAAAAGTCTCCCTCGGTCCCGGCGCTCGCGACCGCTTCACGAGGAAGCAGCCGACGCCGGACGGACCGGCTGGACAGCCTTCCCCAGATGTCCTCGTCGTTCCGCCGGGCAGGGAGAGAGCACGCAGCACCACGTCAGATGCAGACCACGCCGGTCACACCCGAAGCATCGGCCACCCGAGGCAACTCGGATACACCTCTGCCCTCTGCGACACTCCTTCCCCAGCAGTGCCAAAGGCACCGTACGACACTTTGAGCACTAAGGAAACTCCAGTCACAAATGACACATTTGTGATTTCAGCTGTGAAAACGCGCTGAACTCGGGCGTTCGCCCGAAACATTTTTTTCGACTTTTTCGCGCGCTGCGCGAGCAACCCTCGGAGAGGGTGACCGTCAGGCCTGAGGGGCCGTCGACGAGGGCGTGTCGGCCGCCGATCGCCGCCGCTTGATCTTGACCCAGGCGGTGGCCGCGGACGCACCGGCAACCACGACGAGAATGACGGCAGTGATTGCGGTCCAGGGTGCACTCGGCTCGATCAGGGTGTCGACGAAGTTGTCCGCGGCGACCACAGGATCACCGGTGTACGTGCGGTCTTGACCGGCTTCGAGAACGACTCGGCTGACACTGTCACTGAACGAGCCCACCTGATTCGGACTCAGCACCAAGACTGTCCCGCCGTCCTCGGCGCCGACGGCAGTGGCGAGATCGCGCAATTGCGAGTCGTGCCGCGGGTTGTCCTCCACCACGACGATGGACAGATCGATGCCGTGTTCCTCGGCGCGGTCCACTGCGGACTCGAGTCGGCTCTCGATCGAAGCCGGTGCACTGACGCCGGTCGCCGCGACTTCCGCGACGATCGTGTCGACGTCGACGCCGGGAGGTACGTCGGCCGACATCGGCGTGAAGGCAAGACCGGGTACAGGCATCAGAAAGGTTCCAGTTCACTAGCTGCGTCGGGACGGTCGAGCGCCCCGTCACACTCGGGGTCACGAGCGTTTCCGACGTTGTGGGTGATCGGAGCGCGCTCGACGAACGAACACTACGTGACGCCCCGGCCGACGGGTTCGCGACTTACCGGGAGACTCGCCTGCGAGTGAGGTTCCCCTGCATTGCGTAGCCAGGTTCGCTGGACGAAGATCGACTGTCGAGGGCCGTCGACCAGCAATGTAGGCTGCCCTTCGTTTTCAACAGGACAAGCGTACTGTTAGACTCGACCGCGAGACGAACAAGCCAGCGGCACATGCCTGCGAGGTGCGTCTCGCTTCAACCGTCGACACAGCCCCGTCGGCGGTGTGCCTCAAGACGAGTGGAGCTGAAGTGACCGCCAGTAATGATTCGTTCGGTGCAAAGGGCACCCTCGAAGTCGGAGACAACTCCTACGAGATCTTCCGCCTGTCAGCCCTCCCTGGCGCCGAGAAGTTGCCCTACGCACTGAAGGTTCTCGCGGAGAACCTCCTCCGCACCGAAGACGGTGCCAACATCACCGCCGACCACATCCGTTCGATCGCGTCGTGGGACCCCTCGGCCGACCCGAGCATCGAAATCCAGTTCACCCCCGCCCGCGTCATCATGCAGGACTTCACCGGCGTTCCTTGCGTCGTCGACCTCGCAACCATGCGTGAAGCAGTGACCACTCTCGGCGGCGACCCGAACAAGGTCAACCCGCTCTCGCCTGCCGACATGGTCATCGACCACTCGGTCATCCTCGATGTCTTCGGTCGCGCCGACGCGCTCGAGCGCAACGTCGACCTCGAGTACGAGCGGAACGGCGAGCGCTACCAGTTCCTTCGCTGGGGCCAGGGCGCGTTCGACGACTTCAAGGTCGTCCCCCCCGGCATGGGCATCGTCCACCAGGTCAACATCGAGTACCTCGCCCCCACCGTCATGACCCGCAAGGGCCAGGCCTACCCCGACACCTGTGTCGGCACGGACTCGCACACCACGATGGTCAACGGCCTCGGCGTGCTCGGTTGGGGCGTCGGCGGCATCGAGGCCGAGGCGGCCATGCTGGGCCAGCCCGTCTCCATGCTCATTCCCCGCGTCGTCGGCTTCAAGCTCTCCGGCGAGATCCAGCCAGGCGTGACCGCTACCGACGTCGTGCTCACTGCAACCGAGATGCTCCGTAAGCACGGTGTGGTCGGCAAGTTCGTCGAGTTCTACGGCAAGGGCGTCTCCGAGGTTCCGCTGGCGAACCGCGCGACCCTGGGCAACATGAGCCCCGAGTTCGGTTCCACCGCGGCGATCTTCCCCATCGACGAGGAAACCATCAACTACCTGCGCCTCACCGGCCGCAGCGACGAGCAGTTGGCACTCGTCGAGGCGTACGCCAAGGAACAGGGCATGTGGCACGATCCGGACAAGGAGCCGGTGTACTCCGAATACATCGAGCTGAACCTGAGCGACGTCGTTCCGTCGATCGCCGGACCGAAGCGCCCGCAGGACCGCATCCTCCTGTCGGACTCGAAGGTGGCCTTCCGCAAGGACATCCACAACTACGTGGAGGAGAACTACCCGACGGACCACACCCAGCTCGACGAGGCCATCGAGGAGTCTTTCCCCGCGTCCGACCCGGCGACGCTGTCCTTCGCCGACGACGGAGCAGTCGACGTCCAGTCGGCCGCGTACGGCTCCGAGGGACGCCCGAGCAAGCCCGTGCGCGTCGTCACCGACGAAGCAGGCGAATTCGTGCTCGATCACGGTGCGGTCGTCGTCGCAGGCATCACGTCCTGCACCAACACCTCGAACCCGTCCGTCATGCTCGGCGCCGCACTGCTCGCGCGCAACGCCGTCGAGAAGGGCCTGTCCACGAAGCCGTGGGTCAAGACCAACATGGCACCCGGTTCGCAGGTCGTCACCGACTACTACGAGAAGGCAGGGCTGTGGCCCTACCTCGAGAAGCTCGGGTACTACCTCGGCGGATACGGATGCACCACGTGCATCGGTAACACCGGCCCGCTGCTCGAGCCGATCTCCAAGGCCATCAACGACAACGACCTCTCGGTCACTGCTGTGCTGTCGGGCAACCGCAACTTCGAGGGTCGCATCTCCCCCGACGTGAAGATGAACTACCTCGCGTCGCCTCCTCTCGTCATCGCCTACGGCCTCGCGGGCACCATGGACTTCGACTTCGAGTCCGATTCGCTCGGCACCGACCACGAGGGCAATCCCGTCTACCTGAAGGACATCTGGCCGTCCTCGCAGGAGATCGAGGAGACCATCCAGTCCGCGATCAGCCGGGACATGTTCAGCAAGTCCTACGAAACGATCTTTGCCGGGGACAGCCGCTGGCAGAACCTGTCGACCCCCGAGGGCGACACCTTCGAGTGGGACCCGAACTCCACCTACGTTCGCAAGGCGCCGTACTTCGACGGCATGGAGATGGAGCCGGCTCCGGTCAAGGACATCAAGGGCGCCCGCGTCCTCGCACTGCTCGGCGACTCGGTCACCACCGACCACATCAGCCCGGCAGGTCCCATCAAGGCCGGTACACCTGCAGCCCAGTACCTCGACTCCCACGGCGTCGAGCGCAAGGACTACAACTCGCTCGGATCGCGCCGCGGTAACCACGAGGTCATGATTCGCGGAACCTTCGCGAACATCCGCCTGAAGAACCAGCTCCTCGACGACGTCTCGGGCGGATACACCCGCGACTTCACGCAGGAAGACGGTCCGCAGGCGTTCATCTACGACGCGTCGCAGAACTACCAGGCTGCAGGCATTCCTCTCGTCGTCCTCGGCGGCAAGGAGTACGGTTCGGGCTCGTCGCGTGACTGGGCTGCCAAGGGCACCTCGCTTCTCGGTGTCAAGGCCGTGATCACCGAGTCGTTCGAGCGAATCCACCGTTCCAACCTCATCGGTATGGGCGTCGTTCCGCTGCAGTTCCCGGCAGGCGAAAGCGCGAAGTCGCTGAAGCTCGACGGTACCGAGACGTTCGACATCGTCGGCGTCGAGAAGCTGAACGAGGGCGTGACGCCGAAGACCATGGCTGTCACAGCCACCAAGACCGACGGAACCAAGGTCGAGTTCGACGCAGTGGTGCGCATCGATACCCCCGGCGAGGCGGACTACTACCGCAACGGTGGCATCCTGCAGTACGTGCTGCGCAACATGATCCGCGGCTAGACGCCACTGGATTTCGATCCCTGGAGGTTCCATCACCGACCAGGACAGCAGAACGCGCACGACCACCACGCGTCGGGCTCATGCCCGGCGACTGCGGTGCTCGTGCGCGTTCTGCGCTTGCCAGCAGGTCCCCCGTGCGCACCGTCCGTGCGCACCGGCAGTCCGACGAAGGAGGCGTGCACGTGCCCAAGGTCAGTGAAGACCAGTTGGCCGCGCGGCGCAGCGAGATTCTCGACGGCGCACGCAGGTGCTTCGGTGAGTTCGGCTACGAAGGTGCCACCGTTCGACGTCTCGAAGAGGCCACCGGCCTCTCCCGCGGCGCGATCTTCCATCACTTCAAGGACAAGGACGGTCTGTTCCTGGCTCTCGCGCGGGAAGACGCTCGCCGTATGGCCGAGGTCGCCGCCGGCCAAGGTCTGGTCCAGGTCATGCGCGACATTCTGGAGGAGCCGGATCGATTCGAATGGCTGGGAACGAGGCTCGAGATCGCCCGACGCCTGCGCACCGATCCCGAGTTCAGGAACAGCTGGTCTCAACAGTCCGCCGAACTGACGGACGCCACGCTCGCCCGCTTGGAGCGGCAGAAGACAGCCGGCCGCCTACGGGACGACGTCGCGCCGGACGTCATGGTCGAGTACCTCGATCTGGTGCTCGACGGCCTGGTCGCGCGAATCGCATCCGGTCAGGACGGTCACAATCTTGCTGCGGTGCTCGACCTCGTCGAGGAATCCGTTCGTAAGCCCGACACCGCCGGCTGATCGAGTGCTACCCGACTCACCCCGGGAGACGACGCACTGCGGGTTTTCGGTTGGGCCCGCCGCGTGATCTGAGGACGGTGCCGGACTCCCCCAGCACCTTGTGCACGAACCCGTACGATCTGCCCGTTCGCACGGCCAGAGATCGAATACTCGCCCCGGCCTCGTATTGCTCCTTCAGCGAGGACTGCAATCGATCACGCGAATCCCCGGTTATACGAGCACCTTTCACGTACGTGGACTTTCGGGCTCGTTCCTTGGCCATGGGATCCTCCAGTCAGCCACGAATGTGCTCGCTCACCGAAATTCCCCCGCGGATTCAGGGTAGAGGACAGAGGACGCCCGGCATGGCCGAACGCGTCGAACTCGATCACGCGAGCTGAATCAGCTCCAGGTACTCCTGTGACCAGTGATCCTCGGTGCCGTCGGGAAGAAGAATGACGCGTTCCGGTGACAGCGCTTCGGCAGCACCCGGATCGTGCGTGACGAGCACGACGGCACCCTTGTAACTCCGCAAGGCGTCGAGCACCTGCTCGCGCGAGATCGGATCGAGGTTGTTGGTGGGCTCGTCCAACAGAAGTACGTTCGCCGCCGACGAGACCAGACCGGCCAGTGCCAGACGGGTCTTCTCACCGCCGGACAGAGTCCCCGCGGGCTGCTCGAGTTGAGGGCCGGTGAACATGAACGCACCGAGCAGCGAACGAAGTTCCTGCTCGCCCGTGTCCGGAGCCGCGTGCCGAATGTTCTCCCACACCGACGCGTTGTCGTCGAGGGTGTCGTGTTCCTGAGCGAAATATCCGACGCGCATGCCGTGGCCCGGTTCGATGTCGCCCGTGTCGGCTTTCTCCGTGCCGGCGAGGATACGGAGAAGAGTTGTCTTGCCTGCGCCGTTCAGCCCGAGTACCACCACACGGCTTCCTCGGTCGATGGCGAGATCGACGCCGGCGAAGATTTCGAGGGATCCGTACATCTTCGTGAGGTTCTTGGCCATCAGCGGAGTCTTTCCGCAGGGCGCGGGCTCCGGGAAGCGAATGTGCGCAACCTTGTCCGATACCCGCTCGGCGTCCAGATTGGCCAACAGTTTGTCAGCGCGCTTCGCCATGTTCTGCGCTGCAACGGCTTTGGTGGCTTTCGCGCCCATCTTGGCGGCCTGTACGCGTAGGGCACCCGCCTTCTTCTCCGCATTGGCACGTTCGCGACGACGACGCTGTTCGTCCGTTGCCCTCGCGTCGAGGTACTTCTTCCAGTTCATGTTGTAGATGTCCGCTTCGCCGCGCACCGCGTCGAGGAACCACACACGGTTGACCACGTCGCCGAGCAGTTCCACGTCGTGACTGATCACGATCAGCCCGCCCTCGTGGTTCTGCAGAAAACCGCGGAGCCACGTGATCGAATCGGCGTCGAGGTGGTTTGTGGGCTCGTCGAGCAGAAGTGTGGTGGTGGAGCGGCCGCCGCTACCGTCCGACGCGGCGAACAGAATGCGGGCGAGCTCCACGCGACGGCGCTGTCCTCCGGACAGCGTGCGGAGCGGTTGGCCGAGGATGCGATCCGGCAACCCCAGGCTGTTGGAGATTCGGGCAGCTTCGCTCTCGGCCTCGTAGCCGCCGAGCGAAGCGAATCGTTCCTCGAGCTCGCCGTACTTGCGTACCGCGCGGTCCAGGCGATCCTCGTCGGCCGTCTCGGCCATCAACGCCTGCTGCTTCTCCATCTTGTGCAGCAGCGTGTCGAGTCCGCGCGCGGACAGCACTCGATCCTTCGCGAGAACGTCGAGGTCTCCCTCTTTCGGGTCCTGCGGTAGATAGCCCAGCTCACCGGTACGTACGACGGAGCCCGCGTACGGCTCGCCCTCGCCGGCCAGGATGCGCAAGGTCGTGGTCTTGCCTGCACCGTTACGACCGACGAGCCCGATCCTGTCGCCGGCCTGTACGCGAAGGGCTGGTCCTGGCGCCGAGAGCAACGTGCGGACACCGGCACGAACTTCGAGGTCGGTGGCGGTGATCACGCGTGGGCTCCTTGGACTGGGAAGACAACAGGGCATGCAAGTCGATCGGTTGTTCCCCCGCACCATGTGCACGGCGAGGACTCGAAGACAGAGCAACCACTCATTTTAGACCGTCGAACGGCGTGCTCCGACCACCCGCGACAGTGACACCGGTAACGTCTCGCCCATGACAGCCGCGAACACTGCACCACGCAAGGATCTGACCGGAAGAACCGCTCTGGTGACCGGCGCCAGCCGGGGAATCGGCAAGGCAATCGCCGCCGAGTTGCTCGGGCGCGGTGCGAACGTTGCGATCACCGCCCGCAAACCGGAACCGCTCGCCGACGCCGCCGGCGAACTGCAGGCCGCGGCACCCGATGGCGCGAAGGTGCTGACCATCGCCGGTAACGCAGGTGACGCGGATTCCCGTCGAGACGCAGTCGATCGGACCGTCGCCGAACTCGGGTCCTTGGACATTCTGGTCAACAACACCGGCATCAATCCGGTGTACGGGTCGTTGATGGAAGCGGACCTCGCAGGCGTCAAGAAGATCTTCGACACCAACGTCGTCGCGACTCTCGGGTTCGTGCAGGAGGCGTACCGAGCCTGGATGAAGGAGCACGGCGGCGCCGTCGTCAACCTCGCCAGTGTCGCCGGTATCCGGTCGACCGGTGTCATCGCGGCGTACGGGGCGTCGAAGGCCGCACTGATCAGGTTGACCGAGGAACTTGCCTGGCAGCTGGGACCGACAATTCGCGTCAATGCGGTCGCCCCCGGCGTGGTGAAGACGAAATTCGCCGAAGCACTGGTCGCCGGCGGCGAGGACACCGCGTCGGCCGCGTACCCGCTGAGGCGTTTGGGAGTCCCCGAGGACGTGGCGTCGTTGGTCGCGTTTCTCGTATCGGACGAATCGTCGTGGATCACCGGCGAGACCGTGCGGATCGACGGAGGTCTCCTGGCCACCGGAGGGCTGTGAACGCCTCTCGTTCCGCCGATGTCGTGGTGATCGGACTCGGGCCGGCCGGTCGTGCGCTGAGTACGCGAGCATCTGCGGCGGGCATGACGGTGATCGCTGTGGACCCCCATCCCGAGAGGGCGTGGACGCCGACCTACTCCGCGTGGTCGGACGAGCTTCCAGGGTGGCTGTCCCCCGACGTCGTGGCCACCAGAACGTCGAGCCCCACCGTGTTCACCACGGCTCGCCTGTCGATCGAGCGGCCGTATTGCGTACTCGACACGCCTGCGCTGCAGCGCAGTCTCCGGTCCGACGGCGTGCAGGAGGTGCAGGCACACGCCGAGTCCGTCAGCGCGAATGCGGCGACCCTCGCCGACGGCACGGTATTACGCGCCGGAACGGTCGTCGACGCTCGTGGAACGATCGGCGAGGTGGGCCTCGCCGAACAGACAGCGTTCGGCATCATGGTGCCGAGAGATGTCGCATCGCCCGCGCTCGACGGCGTCGACGCATGGTTCATGGACTGGCGCCGCGACAACGGTGCGGCACCGACCGATGTCCCCAGCTTTCTCTACGCGGTGTCACTCGACGCCGAGACCGTATTGCTCGAGGAGACCTGCCTGGTGGGAAGGCCGGCACTGAGCTTCGCTGTCCTCGCGGAGCGCCTGAGGACTCGGCTGCGGAACAGAGGGGTGATCGTCTCGGGCGCCGAGCCGGTCGAGCGGGTCCGATTTCCCGTCCAGCCGCCACCGAGGAACGGCGCTGAACGTGGAGTGGTTCGTTTCGGAGCCAGGTCGTCGATGATGCATCCTGCCACCGGCTACAGCGTCGCGGCTTCGCTCAGCGCCGCAGACGAGGTGGTCGACTTCATCGGGCGAGGTGAGCGAATGGGCTCGCTGTCGATCTGGGCGGTACAGAAGCTGCGCAACCTCGGACTTCGAACCGCCCTCGGACTCGAACCGGAGCTCGTTCCACACTTCTTCGCGAGCTTCTTCGATCTGCCGGTTCCGCTGCAGCGCGCCTACCTGTCCGGTCGGGCAGATCCGAAGGGCACCGCACTGGCGATGACCCGCATGTTTCCGACGCTGCCCACCGCGGCCAGGATTGCCATTGCGCGAACAGTTGCAGGCCGATAGTTTTCTGCCCATTGGGGTCGACTGACGCACGTATCTCGTGAATCATGAACCCCATGCGTTCCATTTGGAAGGGATCGATCGCCTTCGGGCTCGTCAACGTCCCGGTGAAGGTCTACTCGGCGACCGAGACACACGACATCAGGTTCCACCAGGTGCACGCGAAGGACGGCGGCCGCATCAAGTACGACAGGGTGTGTTCGGAGTGCGGTAACTCGGTGCAGTTCGCGGACATCGACAAGGCCTACGACTCTCCCGACGGGGAACGCGTCATTCTCACCGACCAGGACTTCGACAAATTGCCTGCCGCGGAGAAACACGAGATACCCGTGCTCGAGTTCGTTCCGACGGACCAGATCGATCCGATTCTCTTCGACAAGAGTTATTTTCTCGAACCCGATTCGTCGTCCCCCAAGGCCTACGTGTTGCTGCGCCAGACTTTGCTGGAAACCGAGCGAACAGCGCTCGTGCACTTCACTCTCCGGCAGAAGACGCGTTTGGCCGCTCTGCGCGTACGCGACGACGTACTGGTGATTCAGACCCTGCTCTGGCCCGACGAGGTTCGCGCCGCCGAGTTCCCGTCGCTCGAAGACGCCCCCGGCGCGCGCCCACAGGAAGTGAAGATGGCGACGTCGCTGGTGGAAAGCATGTCGTCGGATTTCGATCCGACCGAGTTCACCGACGACTACCAGATCGAACTCCGCAAACTCATCGACGACACGATCGCCAACGGTGGCGAGAAGGTGATTCAGACCGACGAATCGTCGTCCGACGACGGTGAGGACGCCGAGGTGGTGGACCTGGTCGCCGCGCTACAGCGGAGTGTCGAAGCCGCGGGCAAGAACGCGAAGAGTTCCGGCGGTTCCTCGGAACCCGCGAAGAAGACGGCCGAAAAGAAAGCGCCGGCCAAGAAAGCCACAGCCAAGAAGGCACCCGCAAAAAAGGCGGCAGCCAAGAAGACTGCCGCCAAAAGTACTCAGGCACGCAAGGGCGCCTGAGTACCTCCTGCTCCGTGAGCTCTGTTTGTGGGAGCTCTGTGTTTGAGAGCTCTGTGTTTGAGAGCTCTGTGTTTGAGAGCTCTGTCGCTACACGGTGAAGCCGAGTGCCCTGAGCTGCTCACGACCGTCGTCGGTGATTTTGTCCGGGCCCCACGGCGGCATCCAGACCCAGTTGATCTTCAGGTCCGAGCACAGGCCGCTGCGAACGAGCGCACCCCGCGCCTGATCCTCGATGACATCGGTCAGCGGGCAGGCCGCCGACGTCAGCGTCATGTCGATCGTGACGATTTCCTCGTCGTCGATCTTGATGTCGTACACGAGACCCAGGTCGACGACGTTGATGCCCAGTTCGGGGTCCACGACGTCACGCATCGCTTCTTCGAGATCCTCGAGGACCTTGATCTCCTCGGGGGTCAACGGCGCAGGCGCCTGGGCGCTCTCCGTCGTCTCTGTCACGGTGGTGTCAGTTTCGGTCATTCTTGTCGTCCCTACGATCGTGCGGGTTCAGCAGGTCCCGCTGTCTTCTCGTTCACTGTCGGGCTCTCGTCCACTATTCGAACAACCGCGTCCTTGAAAGCCATCCATCCCAACAACGCGCACTTCACGCGCGCGGGATACTTCGACACACCAGCGAAAGCGATTCCGTCACCGATGACGTCTTCGTCACCTTCGACGGTACCCCGGCTGCCGACCATCTCGTTGAACGATTCGACGATCTTCAGCGCGTCACCCACCGACTGCCCGACGACCTGATCGGTCAGCACGGACGTCGACGCCTGACTGATCGAACATCCCTGCCCGTCGTAGGACACATCGGCAACGGTGCCGTCGTCGGAGATGTGCACGCGAAGTGTCACCTCGTCGCCACACGTCGGATTGACGTGATGCACCTCGGCACCGAACGGTTCACGTAGGCCGCGGCCGTGCGGATGCTTGTAGTGATCGAGGATCACCTCTTGATACATCTGCTCCATACGCATCAAGCACCCCCAGCCTCTCGGGTCACTCCTGCATGCTCCGCTCCCACCCCGAAGAACGTCTGCGCCCGGCGGATTGCGTTGGCCAGCACAGCGACCTCGTCGACGGTGTTGTACAGAGCAAAGGATGCTCGTGCGGTTGCGGCGACACCGAACCTACGGTGCAGTGGCCAAGCGCAGTGATGACCGACTCTGATGGCAACGCCCTCGTCGTCGAGGATCTGCCCCAGGTCGTGGGCGTGGATCCCGTCGACGACGAACGACACTGCAGAGCCCCGGTTCACGTTCTCGGTCGGCCCGATCACGCGCACACCGTCGATCGCGGCGAACTCGGCCAATGTGGCTGCCACCAGCGCTTTCTCGTGTGCAGCAATGGCGTCGATTCCGATGCGCTCGAGGTACTGCACTGCCGCGCCGAGTCCGACGACCTGCGATGTCATCGGCACGCCCGCCTCGAACCGCTGTGGCGGAGGCGCGTAGGTCGTCTTCTCCATCGTCACGGTCTCGATCATCGAGCCGCCGGTGATGAACGGCGGCATGGCATCGAGGAGCTCACGCTTGCCGTACAACACACCGACCCCGGACGGACCGAGCATCTTGTGCCCGGAGAACGCCGCGTAATCCACGTCGAGCGCGTGGAAGTCGACGCTCATGTGCGGAACCGACTGGCACGCGTCGAGTACGACGAGCGCACCCACGGCTCGCGCTCGCCTCACCAACTCCTCGACCGGCGCTACCGCGCCGGTGACGTTGGACTGGTGGGTGAACGCGACGACCTTCACGCGCTCGGTCAGTTCCAGCGAATCCAGGTCGATACGACCGTCGTCGGTCACGCCGTACCACCGCAGTGTCGCACCGGTTCGTCGTGCGAGTTCCTGCCATGGAACGAGGTTGGCGTGGTGCTCGAGCTCGGTGATCACGATCTCGTCGCCAGGACCGACTCGGCGGTCGAAGCGGTCGTCACCGAGCACGTGCGTCACCAGATTCAACGACTCGGTCGCGTTCTTCGTGAACACGACCTCGTCCACGTCGGAACCGACGAAGGATGCGATCAGCGCGCGAGCACCCTCGTACGCATCGGTGGCTTCTTCGGCGAGTTGGTGTGCGCCGCGGTGTACGGCCGCGTTGCACGTGACGAGGAAGTCCCGCTCCGCGTCGAGAACCTGCACCGGGCGCTGCGACGTAGCGCCGGAATCCAGGTACACCAACGGTTTGTCGTCACGAACGGTCCTCGCCAGGATCGGAAAATCCGCGCGGATCGACGTGACGTCGAAAGCGCTGTCTTTCAGAGCAGCCGGCGCGACCATTTTCACGCTCCTGTCGGTGCAGCCTGAGTGAACCCTGCGTAACCGTTGGCCTCGAGCTCGTCGGCGAGCTCTGCCCCACCGGACTGAACGATCTTGCCGCCGACGAACACGTGCACGAAGTCCGGCTTGATGTAGCGCAGGATGCGGGTGTAGTGAGTGATCAGCAGCACACCACCGTCCTCGCGCTCCTTGTACGTGTTCACGCCCTCGGAGACGACACGGAGCGCATCGACGTCGAGCCCGGAGTCGGTCTCGTCGAGGATCGCGATCTTGGGCTTGAGCAAGCCGAGCTGCAGGATCTCGTGGCGCTTCTTCTCGCCGCCCGAGAATCCTTCGTTGACACTGCGCTCGGCGAACTCTTCTTTGATCTCGAGTTCGCCCATCGCGGTCTTGACCTCTTTGACCCAGTGGCGGAGCTTGGGTGCATCACCGCGCACGGCAGTTGCCGCGGTGCGCAGGAAGTTGGACATCGAGACGCCGGGAACCTCGACGGGGTACTGCATCGCGAGAAAGAGCCCGGCGCGAGCACGCTCGTCGACGCTCATCTCGAGAACGTCCTCGCCGTCGAGAGTGATCGTTCCCGACGTGACGGTGTACTTGGGGTGTCCAGCGATGGCGTAGGACAGCGTCGACTTCCCGGATCCGTTGGGACCCATGATGGCGTGCGTCTCACCGGAACGCACCGTGAGGTCGACACCATTGAGGATGTCGATCGGCTCTGCGGTGGCATCGGAGTTCGCGACGCTGACGTGGAGGTCGCGGATTTCGAGCGTGGACATGAAATTTCCTTACGAAGTTCGTTGAATGACTAGGCGCCGGTGACGGCGAGTTCGGTCTCGATCGCGGCGTCGAGACGCTCGCGGACCGCAGGAACCGGAATGCGATTGATGATCTCGTGGAAGAACCCGCGCACGATCAAGCGTCGTGCGGCATCCTCGGAGATTCCGCGAGCGCGTAGGTAGAACAGCTGCTCGTCGTCGAAACGTCCAGTGGCGCTTGCGTGCCCGGCACCGAGAATCTCGCCGGTCTCGATTTCGAGGTTGGGAACCGAATCGGCGCGTGCACCGTCGGTGAGCACGAGGTTGCGGTTGAACTCGAACGTCGAGGTGTCCTCGGCTTCGGCGCGGATGAGGACGTCGCCGATCCAGACGGTGTGTGCGTCGACTTTCCCCGGTCCTGCTTCACCTTGCAGGGCGCCCTTGTAGAGGACGTTGGACTTGCACTTCGGCGCGGTGTGGTCCACCAGCAGCCGCTGCTCGAGATGCTGTCCGGCGTCGGCGAAGTACAGACCCAGTAGCTCGGCGTCGCCGCCCGGAGCGTCGTAGTGCACCGTCGGGCTGACTCGGACGAGATCGCCGCCGAGGCTGACGTTGAAGTGCCGCAGCACTGCGTCACGACCGAGGCGGGCGTGGTGTGCCGCGACGTGCACTGCGTCGGATTCCCAGTCCTGGATCAGCACGACCGTGAGCTTCGCGCTGTCGTCGACCACGAATTCGATGTTCTCGGCGTACGTTCCACTACCGACCTGATCGATGACGACGGTCGCGACGGCGAACTTCTCGAGCCGGATCTGCAAATGCCCGTAGGCGATCGCGTCGGCACCGGGGCCGGTGACGGTGATCTCGATGGGCTCGGCGACCTCGTTCTCCGAGGCGACGGTCACGACCGTCGCGTCGGAGAACGACGAGTACGCCTGCGCTGCAATGCGATCGGCGGGCACACCGGCCACACCGATCCGAGCGTCGTCGCGGGCTACGGTCTCGACGGTCACGCCGGCCGCGTCGGACACCGCGATGTTCGCGCCTGCCGTGGACACCGCCGAGCCGTCGTGGAGCCCACGGAGGCGTCGCAGCGGCGTGAACCGCCACAGCTCGTCACGACCGGACGGAACCTCGAACGCGTTCACGTCGTAGGAGGTAAACTGGGCGCCCTTGTTGGCGACCAGCTTGGACTTGTCTTCGCGAGCCGGGTTCTCCGACGTCACTGCGTCGATCACACCGTTCGCGGGTACCGCTGGGTTGCTCACTTAACCGACCGATCCTTCCATCTGAAGCTCGATGAGCCGGTTGAGCTCGAGCGCGTATTCCATGGGTAGTTCGCGGGCGATCGGCTCCACGAAGCCGCGGACCACCATCGCCATGGCCTCGTCTTCGGTGAGACCGCGACTCATCAGGTAGAAGAGCTGGTCGTCACTGACCTTCGACACCGTCGCCTCGTGGCCCATCGACACGTCGTCTTCACGGATGTCGACGTACGGGTAGGTGTCCGAGCGCGAGATCGTATCGACCAGCAGCGCGTCGCACTTCACCGTCGAACGCGAGCCGTGCGCACCCTTGTTGATCTGGATCAGACCGCGGTAGGAGGTACGTCCGCCACCGCGAGCCACCGACTTGCTGACGATGTTCGACGACGTGTGCGGCGCGAGGTGCAGCATCTTGGAACCGGTGTCCTGATGCTGGTCCGGTCCGGCGAACGCGACCGACAGAACCTCACCCTTGGCGTACTCGCCGGTCATCCACACGGCCGGGTACTTCATGGTGACCTTGGAGCCGATGTTGCCGTCGATCCACTCCATCGTCGCACCTGCTTCTGCCTTGGCGCGCTTGGTGACCAGGTTGTACACGTTGTTGGACCAGTTCTGAATGGTCGTGTAGCGGCAACGACCACCCTTCTTCACGATGATCTCCACGACCGCCGAGTGCAGGGAGTCCGACTTGTAGATCGGCGCCGTGCATCCCTCGACGTAGTGCACGTACGCGCCCTCGTCGACGATGATCAGCGTCCGCTCGAACTGCCCCATGTTCTCGGTGTTGATGCGGAAGTAGGCCTGCAGCGGGATGTCGACGTGCACGCCGGGCGGCACGTAGATGAACGATCCGCCGGACCACACTGCGGTGTTCAACGCGGAGAACTTGTTGTCACCGGCAGGAATCACGGTGCCGAAGTACTCACGGAACAGCTCGGGCTGCTCCTTCAATGCCGTGTCGGTGTCGAGGAACAGCACGCCCTGAGCCTCGAGATCTTCACGGATCGAGTGGTACACGACCTCGGACTCGTACTGCGCTGCGACACCGGACACGAGGCGCTGCTTCTCTGCCTCGGGGATGCCGAGCTTGTCGTACGTGTTCTTGATGTCCTCGGGCAGGTCGTCCCACGTGGCTGCCTGCTTCTCGGACGAACGCACGAAGTACTTGATGTTGTCGAAGTCGATGCCGTCGAGGTCGGAACCCCAGTTGGGCATGGGCTTGCGGTCGAAGGTCTTGAGCGCCTTCAACCGAGCCTCCAGCATCCACTCCGGCTCGCTCTTCTTCGCGGAGATGTCCCGCACTACGGCCTCGGACAGGCCTCGCTGCGCGCTCGCGCCTGCGACGTCCGAGTCCGACCAGCCGTAGCCGTAGTTGCCGAGCGAGGCAATGGTCTCGTCCTGAGTCATCGGCACTGCTGGTGTCACCTGATCTGGTGTGACGGTCATGCGAGCTCCTTCCGGAGGCTTGTGCGATTTCCGGTGCTGGGCTGAGCACCGGACGGGGTGGAGGGGGTGGACAGGTCGACTGGATTGGTCAGGGGTACGTGCGTGGTGCAGGCGCAGTCACCGTTGGCGATGGTGGCCAGACGCTGCACGTGAGTACCGAGCAGCTCGGCGAAGGCCTCGCGCTCGGCGTGGCACAACTCGGGAAATTCGGATGCCACGTGCGACACCGGGCAGTGGTGCTGGCAGATCTGCACGCCGTTGCCCACGACCCGCGTCGATGCGGCGAATCCGGCAGCGGTGAACGCGTCGGCGATGCGATCTGCGGCCTCCTCGATGTCCGACGGCTCGTCGCCGCTGATCGGTTCGAGGTCCGCGACGATCGCGTCGACTCGCTGGCGCGCGAAAGTTTCGATCGCTGCGTCTCCGCCGATCTTGCGCAGCTGCCGCATCGCGGCACCGGCCAAGTCGTCGTAGGTGTGGCCCAGCTTGTTCCGCCCGGCCGCCGTCAACTGGAAGTGCTTGGCGGGGCGGCCTCGGCCTCGTTGCCGGAGGGAGGCGGCGGGTGCGACCCGAGCTTCTCCGTTGTCGATCAGGGCTTCGAGGTGACGACGAACACCGGCCGCGCTCAGACCGAGCCTGGTGCCGATGTCCGACGCGGTGATCGGGCCCTCTTCGAGAAGTAGGGTCACCACAGCGCTTCGGGTGTGACCGTCGTGGCCGACACCGGAAGCCCCGACACCACCGGCGGGCGTCTGAGCAGGGGCGAGTGTGCCGTTACCGGCGCTTTCGCCTGCGCGCGCCGCGGTAGTCGTGGTTTTCACAACACCAGTGTGACGGAATTGATTGCACTGGTCCAGCAAGGGTGCCCTTCTTCACCCGGTGGCGTCACCAGGGAATATCGCGCGGTGTGCTCGTGTTTGGGGGCGGTCATCCGAGAGGCCGACCTCGAGCCAGTGGCGTGCATCTCGGCCGCGGGGCACCGCTACGCTCTTTTGGTGCCACCGCCCGCTGACGAGCAGAACATCGAACCGAAGTCCGCGGCCTCTTCCGTCGACGTCGTGCCTCCGGTATCCGGTGTCGAGCGACGCGTCGTGCGGCCACTGCGTCGCCTGGTCGGACTGGACGCCGATCAGCGCGAGTCGAGTGTGTCGATCCTTCACGGGGACGAGGCCGAGTCACCTGGCCTGAATTCCACCGAGACCGGACAGCTCCGGAGTATTCGCAGGTTCGGCGCTGCCGGCGCGATTCTGATGGCCGTGGGTGCTCTCGGCGCGGGTGCTCAGCCGGTACTGCAGAACCCGGTTGTCGGCGTTCGGATTCTCAGCCTGCCGTCGCGAATGGCCACCACTGCACTGACGGTGACGATGACCGGCACGGTGATGGTGGTGTTGGCGTGGTTGTTGCTCGGCCGATTCGCCGTGGGGCGCCTGCGAGGGGGCACAGCTCCGCGGCGCCTGACGCGGTCGCAGTTGGACAGAACTCTGCTGCTGTGGATTCTTCCGTTGTGTGTCGCTCCGCCGATGTTCAGCCGCGACGTCTATTCGTATCTCGCGCAGAGCGAGATCACTGCTCGAGGCCTCGACCCCTACGAGATCGGCCCTGCCGGTGCCCTGGGCGTGGACAACGTTCTCACCAGAACGGTCCCCAACATCTGGCGCGAGACGCCTGCGCCGTACGGTCCGCTGTTTCTCTGGATGGGCCGCGGGATCACGTGGTTGACCGGTGAGAACATCGTGGCCGGGATCTTCCTGCACCGCCTACTGGCGATCGCCGGTGTCGCGCTGATCGTGTGGGCATTGCCCAGGCTCGCGAAACGATGCGGTGTGGCTGCGGTGAGCGCTCTATGGCTGGGCGCCGCGAACCCTCTCCTGCTCTTCCACCTGGTGGCCGGTATCCACAACGAAGCGCTGATGATCGGTTTGATGCTGGCGGGTACCGAGCTCGCATTGCGCGCCATCGAATCCGCGGATCCACTGAAGAAGACATCTCTGCTCCTGTTGTTGTCCGGCGCCGCTCTGATCGCACTGTCCTCGACGGTGAAGATTCCCTCTCTCATCGCGCTGGGATTCGTGGGCATGGCCCTCGCCCGCAGATGGGGAGGCAGTTTTCGGGCGGTCGCGGCGGCTGCCGCTCTGCTCGGAGCGGTGAGCATCGTCATCATCGTCGGTGTCAGCGCCGTCAGTGGTCTCGGATTCGGCTGGGTGCACACCCTCGGCACCGCGGGGGTCGTGCGGAGTTGGATGTCCATTCCCACCATCCTCGGCCTGGGCACCGGGTTCGTCGGCGTACTTCTGGGGCTCGGTGATCACACCACCGCGGTGCTCAGCCTCACGAGACCGATCGCCGCCCTCGTCGCCGGCTTCATCGCACTGCGAATGCTCGTTGCCGTGTTGAAGGGACGCCTGCATCCGGTCGGCGCCCTCGGTGTCTCGCTCGGCGCGCTCGTGCTGCTGTTTCCGGTCGTTCAACCCTGGTACCTGCTGTGGGCGGTCACTCCCCTCGCCGCGTGGGCGACGACGCGGGCGTTCCGCGGTCCCGCCATCGTCTTCTCGTCGATCGTCAGTGTCATTCTCATGCCGAACGGCAGTGAGTACCTTCCGTTCCAGATCGTTCAGGCTGCGCTGATGACCATCCTGACCATCGGCATCCTGTTCCTGCTCACCCGATCACGATTGCCGTGGCGAGGCGAGACCGGACCACCGGAACCCGGTCGGCCGGTCGGGGAATACGCTGGTTCCTCGTGATCGCCGGTGCGCAGACGAGAAGCGGGGTGTCGAACTCGACGCAGCCCGCAGTGCAGCTGACAGACGTGACCAAGACGTACGACGGCACCGTTGCCGTGGACGGGCTCGGATTCACCGTCGAGCGCGCCCAGGTACTCGCCCTCCTCGGACCCAACGGTGCGGGCAAGACGACGACGGTGGAGATGTGCGAGGGCTTCGTCGCCCCCGAGTCCGGCTCGGTGCGTGTGCTCGGCCTCGATCCGATCACCCAGTCCGCGCAGCTGCGGCCCCGCATCGGAGTGATGCTGCAGGGAGGCGGTGCCTACCCGGGTTCGAAAGCGGGCGAGATGTTGAAGCTCGTCGCCTCGTACTCCAACGATCCGCTGGACCCCGACTGGCTGCTGGACTGCCTTGGCCTCACACAGGCGACGAGAACCCCGTACCGGCGGCTGTCCGGCGGTCAGCAGCAACGTCTGGCGTTGGCGTGCGCCATCGTCGGCCGGCCGGAACTGGTGTTTCTCGACGAGCCGACGGCCGGGCTCGACGCGCAGGCTCGGCTGCTCGTCTGGGAGCTCGTCGATGCATTACGCCGTGACGGGGTCAGCGTCTTGTTGACCACACATCTGATGGACGAGGCGGAGCAGCTCGCCGACGAACTCGTCATCATCGACAACGGCAAGATCGTCGCGTCCGGGACGGCATCGGAACTGACGAAGCAGGGGGCGGAGGGACGACTGCGATTCAGTGCGCCCGCCGGACTCGAGTTGTCGCTGCTCGACGCGGCCCTTCCGGCCGGCTATCACCCGGTCGAGGAAAGTGCCGGGTCGTACGCGATCGAGGGCGTGATCGAACCGTCCATACTGGTGACGGTGACGTCGTGGTGCGCCGAACAGAACGTACTGGCGACGGAACTGCAGGTGGACCAGCGAAGGCTGGAAGACGTCTTCCTCGAATTGACCGGCAGGGAGCTCAGGAAATGACGGCTCGCAAAGACGTGCGGCTCGCGAGCAACAGGTTCGCCGACGGCCTGTTCGCACCGAAACCCGAGCCCAGCTCTCCGGTCACGATGTTGTCCGCCCAGTCCATGCTCGAGCTGAAGTTGCTGCTGCGCAACGGCGAACAACTGCTGCTGACGATGTTCATTCCGATCACCCTGTTGATCGGCCTCACGCTGCTGCCACTGGGCGCCATGGGCGACGACCCCGTGAATCAGGTCGTGCCCGCGGTGATGATGGTCGCGGTGATGTCCACGGCGTTCACCGGCCAGGCCATCGCCGTCGGATTCGATCGCCGCTACGGAGCACTCAAACGGTTGGGCGCGACCCCACTGCCCAAGTGGGGAATCATCGCCGGGAAGTCCATCGCCGTTCTGCTCGTGGTGATTCTGCAGTCCGTGGTTCTCGGCGGAATCGGACTGGCCCTCGGCTGGCGGCCGGAGGTCACCGGCCTGCTGCTCGGCGCAGTCGTGATCGCGCTGGGTACGACGACGTTCGCCACCATGGGTCTGCTGCTCGGCGGCACCCTCAAGGCCGAGATCGTCCTGGCCCTCGCGAACATCCTCTGGTTCGTGATGCTGGGTATCGGGTCTCTCGTCGTACTGGCCGACGATCTGCCGACCACCCTGCACACGATCGCTCGACTGGTGCCGTCGGGTGCGCTGGCAGAGGCACTCGGTCAGGCGGTCACCGGTTCCGTCGACTGGTTCGGAATTGCCGTTCTTCTCGGCTGGGCAGGACTGTGCGGCGTGCTCGCGAGCCGCTCGTTCCGCTTCACCTGACCGACACCGCCGGGGTCAACGACAGCGTGTAGTTGATCGCCGTCTACCATCGCTACGTGCTGTATCGAGCGTATTTGCGCATTGTCGACCGCTTGCCGTTGCCTTCGGTCCGAGCGCAGAAGATCCTGGCGTTCGTCGTCATTCTGACTCAGGGCGGCATCGCCGTGACCGGTGCCATCGTCCGCGTCACCGCGTCGGGCCTGGGCTGCCCGACGTGGCCGCAGTGCTTTCCCGGTAGTTTCACACCCGTCGGAGTCTCGGAAGTACCGGTCCTGCACCAGGCCGTCGAATTCGGCAACCGCCTTCTGACGTTCGTCGTCGTGCTCGCCGCAGCTGCCGTCGTCCTCGCTGTCACCCGCGCCCGCAGGCGCAACAACGTGATTTTGTTCGCGTGGTTCATGCCGTTGGGAACGGTCGTTCAGGCGATCCTGGGCGGCATCACCGTGCTGACCGGACTGTTGTGGTGGACAGTGGCAATCCACCTCCTGGCCTCGATGGCCATGGTGTGGCTCGCAACTCTCCTGTACTTCAAGGTGGCCGAATCCGACGAGGACTCCGTCGTCGTCAAGACGGTCCCCGAACCGCTCCGCCTGTTGACCGCACTGTCCGGTGTCGTCATGGCAGGTGTGTTGGTAGCCGGAACGATGTTGACCGGCGCCGGTCCGCATGCCGGCGACAAGAGCATCGACGAGCCCGTCCCTCGCTTCGAGGTGGAGATCGTCACGCTCGTGCATCTGCACGCACAGCTCCTCGTGGCGTACCTCGCGCTCTTGGTGGGTCTCGGGTTCGGCCTGTACGCGGTCAAGGCGACGCAGAACGTCACGACGAGGTTGAAGGTACTGGTCGCCGTGGTGGTGGCGCAGTCTCTCGTCGGAGTCGTTCAGTATCTGACCGACGTACCCGCTGCACTCGTGGCCATTCACGTGGCAGGAGCAGGCGCTACGACCGCGGCCACCGCTGCTGTCTGGGCAGCGTGCCGAAAGCGGATACCTGCATCCGACGACACTGCCGAACACGCCGAGAAGGTCAGCCCCTCCTGACCGGAGAGACACGAGAGGAGAGGTAGCCGGTCTCCCCCTCAGACGACCGACTACCTCTCCCACTTAGATTTGACGGACCCGAACCCCGATCGGTTCCACCTCCACCGAAAATCTTTCGAACTATTTCTCCAGAGCCGCGTTACGCGCCTTCGGGAATTTAGTCTGGCGAGCAACCCATCCCGCCATCTTGCGGTAATGCCCGGGCGCAGGGGTGACTGCACTGACGAGTTCGCGATCCCACTCCGATTCGGTCAAACCGTCGACGGCGGCGACGAGGGCGTGTGCGACGTCGTTGTTCTCCACGACCTGATCGCCCAACACGCCGTCGGCACCGACCAGGGTGACGCGCGTTCCGGCACGTCCGATCGGTTGGATCACGACATTGCCGGTTCCGCCGTGCTCTCCGACGAACGCCTTGACTGCCGAGAGGGCACCTGCAGGCACCTCGACCTTCGGCTCGGCCGCGTCGGTCTCACGCGATGTTGTCTCTGTTTCGGTCGCCATACTCGAAGACGATACCGCTCGGTAACTTCGTGTGGCCAGAACCCCTGGGAATCGGCAGGTGTACAAAGACACCATGCGTGCACTGGAGATCCGTGAACATGGTGGACCGGACGTCCTCGTCCCCGTCGACATCGCCGAGCCGACTCCCGGCCCCGGCCAGTTGCTCGTGCGGCTCGAAGCCGCAGGCGTCAACTACATCGACACCTACTTCCGCACCGGACTGTACAAACGCGAACTGCCGTACGTGCCCGGAGACGAGGGGTCGGGGGTGGTGGAGTCCGTCGGCGACGAGGTCGGCGAGTTCGTCGTCGGTCAGCGCGTTGCCTGGGCGACCGCGCCGGGTAGCTACGCCGAGAAAGTGATCGTTCCGGCGTCGGCCGCGGTAGCGGTACCCGACGGTGTTCCAGCCGAACAGGCCGCATCCGCACTTCTGCAGGGCATGACGGCCCACTATCTCCTGAAGTCGACCTACCCGGCCGCTGCGGGCGACACCGTGCTCGTGCACGCGGGTGCGGGTGGCGTCGGGCTCATCCTCACCCAACTCGCCGTCGCGGCGGGTGTTCGTGTGATCACGACCGTATCGACGGACGCCAAGGCCGAGCTGTCCCGGCAAGCGGGTGCCTCGGAGGTACTGAAGTACACCGACGACGTCCCAGCGCGGGTACGGGAACTGACCGACGGGGAGGGCGCACACGCGGTGTACGACGGTGTGGGCGCCGCGACGTTCGAGCAGAGTCTCGCCTCGCTACGGATCCGCGGGACGCTCGCACTGTTCGGCGCCGCCAGCGGTCCGGTACCGCCGTTCGACCCGCAGCGGCTCAACGGAGCGGGGTCATTGTTTCTCACTCGGCCGACGCTGGCTCATCACATTCGTGATCGACGTGAGCTCGAGTGGCGTGCGGGCGAGGTGTTCAAGGCGATCGCCGACGGAATTCTGAACATTCGAGTGGGTGCGGTGCACCCGCTGTCGGAGGCAGCCACGGCTCATACCGAGCTGGAGGGGCGCCGCACGACGGGCTCGGTGGTACTCGTTCCCTGAGACCGGATCAGGACAGGAGCTGGCTCAGGGTGTCCCACCCGACGACCGAGTCCACGGCCAGGCCGCAGAACACCAACGCCAGGTACTCGTTCGACAGAATGAACAACTTCAACGGCTTGACCGGAGTGCCTGCGCGTACTCCGGCGTACAGCCGGTGCGCCACGACGAGGAACCAGATTCCCGACGCCAGGGCCACCGCCGCGTAGATGACTCCCGAACCGGGCGCCAGAGCGAACGTCGCGACGACAGTGGCCCACGCGTACAGGACGATGTGCTTGGTCACCTTGGTTTCCGATGCCACGGCAGGAAGCATCGGGACGTTGGCCGCCTGATAGTCCTCCTTGTACCGGAGCATGAGGGCCCAGGTGTGTGGCGGAGTCCACAGGAAGATGACCAGGAACATGACGACTGCTTGCCAGCCGATTGTCCCGGTGACGGCGGACCAGCCGATCATCACGGGCATGCAGCCTGCAGCGCCGCCCCAGACGACGTTCTGTGACGTACGGCGCTTGAGGACGAGGGTGTAGACGAAGATGTAGAAGCAGATGGTGACGACCGCGAGGATGCCGCTCAGCAGGTTGGTCGTGAACCACAACCAGAAGAACGAGACGACTCCCAGGGTGACACCGAACACGAACGCGTGCGACACCGGCATCGCGCCGCGTGCGAGCGGGCGTTTGGCCGTGCGGGCCATCACTTTGTCGATATCGGCGTCGGCGACCATGTTCAGGCAGTTGGCCGACGCGGCGGCGAGCATTCCACCGAACAACGTGGTCAGGATCAGACCGGGCTGCACCTGGCCTCGATCTGCGAGAAGCATCGCCGGGATCGTCGTGACGAGCAGAAGTTCGATCACACGCGGCTTGGTGAGCGCGACGTATGCCATGACGAGCGCAAGCGCCCGCCGAGGAGCCGACTTCGGCGGTTCGGCTGCACCGGCCCGATGCCCGTCCTCGGGTCCACCAGCGGATCCGTCGTGCTCGGGATGGCTGGGGCCGCCTGCGAATCCGTGGCCGCCCGGCTGCTGCCCAATTCGCACTACGTCTCCTTGCACGGGCTCGACACTCATGAACGAGCAGCACGCACACCGGCACAGAAACCTGAGGCGAGCGCACTACTACAAGCGATGGTAGACGTGAACCACCTGCACTCCAATTCTCAGGGCACCCAAAGTGAAGAGACGGAGCCCTGTGACGACACAGCCCGGGCTCGACCGGGGGGAAGGCACGACAGCCGACCCGGACGGAACTAGGCTGGTGGTCGACGTGTTCGATCTGCGCCAGATCGAGCGCGTTCTGCCTCACTCGTACCAATGTCAGGAGATCTCTGCTCGTGTCGATCACAGACGATATTGACGTCCTCACCACAGCGCACCACCCCAGCGACTGGACGGACCTGGACACCAGGGCGGTCGACACTGTCAGAGTCCTCGCTGCCGACGCAGTGCAGAAGGTCGGCAACGGCCACCCCGGCACCGCGATGAGTCTCGCGCCCCTGGCCTACACCCTCTTCCAGCGGACCATGCGTCACGACCCGAACGACACGCACTGGATCGGGCGCGACCGATTCGTTCTCTCCTGCGGGCACTCGAGCCTGACGCTGTACCTGCAGCTGTACTTGGGTGGCTTCGGTCTCGAACTGGTCGACATCGAGTCGTTGCGCACGTTCAAGTCCAAGACTCCGGGCCACCCGGAGTTCCGCCACACCGACGGTGTGGAGATCACCACCGGACCTCTCGGCCAGGGCTTGGCCTCCGCGGTCGGCATGGCCATGGCCTCGCGTCGCGAGCGCGGTCTGTTCGATCCCGAGCCCGCGCTCGGGACGAGCCCGTTCGACCACTTCATCTACGTCATCGCATCCGACGGCGACATCGAGGAAGGTGTGACGTCGGAGGCGTCCTCGCTCGCCGGCACGCAGCAGCTCGGCAACCTCATCCTGTTCTACGACGACAACAAGATCTCGATCGAGCACGCCACCGACATCGCCTTGTCGGAGAACACCGCCGCACGCTACGAGGCATACGGCTGGCACGTGCAGGTCGTCGAGGGCGGTGAGAACGTCACGGCCATCGAGGAAGCCATCGAGGCCGCGAAGGCCGTGACCGACAAGCCGTCGATCATCGTGCTGCGGACCATCATCGGGTTCCCGGCGCCGACGATGATGAACACCGGCGCAGTTCACGGTGCAGCCCTCGGCGACGAGGAAATCGCCAAGGTCAAGAAGGCACTCGACTTCGACCCGGAAAAGAAGTTCGAGGTCACCGACGAGGTCATCGCCCACACGCGCGGACTGCAGGAGCGCGGCCGCAAGGCGCACGCGGAATGGAACACGGAATTCGACGCGTGGGCTGCGCGTGAGCCCGAGCGCAAGAAGTTGCTGGATCGACTGACCGCGGGCGATCTCCCCGAGGGCTGGACCGACGTCCTGCCGACGTGGGAGCCCGGCAGCAAGGCGATCGCGACCCGCGCCGCGTCCGGCGAAGTTCTGAGTGCCGTCGGACCCGTTCTTCCCGAACTGTGGGGCGGATCCGCCGACCTCGCCGGCAGCAACAACACCACCATCAAGGGCGCGAAGTCCTTCGGGCCCACGTCCATCTCCACCGACGACTGGGATGCCGAGCCCTACGGACGGACTCTGCACTTCGGAATCCGTGAGCACGCGATGGGCTCGATCCTGTCCGGCATCGTCATGCACGGGCCGACCCGGGCGTACGGCGGAACGTTCATGCAGTTCAGTGACTACATGCGCCCCGCAGTCCGGCTCGCGTCGCTGATGGACATCGACCCGATCTACGTCTGGACGCACGATTCCATCGGCCTCGGCGAGGACGGCCCGACGCATCAGCCCGTCGAGCACCTCGCCGCACTGCGCGCCATCCCCAACCTGTCCGTCGTCCGTCCGGGCGATGCCAACGAGACGGCGTACGCCTGGCAGTCGACGCTCGCGCGTTCCAGCAGCAGCGGACCCGTCGGCCTGGCACTGACCCGTCAGGGCATCCCGGTCCTCGAGGGCACCAGCTACGAGGGGGTCTCGAAGGGCGGCTACGTCCTCGTCGAGTCGTCGAAGGCTGCTCCGGACGTGATCCTGATCGGAACGGGTTCCGAGCTCCAGTACGCAGTCGAGGCACAGAAGACGCTGGAAGCACAGGGAATCGCCGCACGGGTCGTGTCAATGCCGTGTGTCGAGTGGTTCAACAGCCAGGACCAGAACTACCGCGACCAGGTTCTTCCGCCCACGGTCAAGGCTCGCGTCTCCATCGAAGCGGGCATCGCGATGCCGTGGTACCCGATCGTCGGCGGCTTCGGCGAGATCATCTCGCTCGAGCACTACGGAGAATCCGCCGACGCCAAGACCCTTTTCCGCGAGTACGGATTCACGGCCGACGCAGTGGTCGCCGCCGCGCAGCGCTCCATCACCAACGTGAAGGGATAACCCATGACCCAGAACAAGAACCTCGCAGATCTGTCCGCAGCAGGCGTATCCGTCTGGCTCGACGATCTGTCCCGTGACCGCATCACCTCCGGCAACCTGCAGGAGCTCATCGACAGCAAGAGTGTCGTCGGCGTCACCACCAATCCGTCGATCTTCCAGGCGGCACTGAGCAAGGGCGACGCCTACGACGCCCAGGTCACCGAGCTCGCCGAGCGCGGAGCGGACGTCGACGCGACGATTCGCACCGTCACCACCGACGACGTGCGCAACGCCTGCGACATCTTCGCTCCGATCTACGAGTCCTCGGCAGGCGTCGACGGACGCGTGTCGATCGAGGTCGATCCGCGTCTGGCCCACGACACCGAAAAGACGATCGCGCAGGCCGTCGAGCTGTGGAAGATCGTCGACCGACCCAACGTCCTGATCAAGATCCCCGCGACCGAGGCAGGCATTCCGGCCATTGCCAAGGTCATCGGCGAGGGCATCAGCGTGAACGTCACGCTGATCTTCTCGGTCGAACGCTACGAGGCCGTCATCGGCGCGTACCTGGAGGGCTTGGAAGCTGCACGTGCAGCCGGCCACGACCTGTCGAAGATCCATTCCGTGGCGTCGTTCTTCGTCTCGCGCGTCGACACGGAGATCGACGCCCGGCTGGACAAGATCGGCACGCCCGACGCCGAGGCGCTCAAGGGCAAGGCTGCGCTCGCCAATGCTCGCCTGGCGTACGTCGCCTACCAGCAAGCGTTCGAGGTCGGGCCTCGCTTCCACGAGCTCGCAGGCTCGGGAGCTCGTCCGCAGCGGCCACTGTGGGCATCCACCGGGGTCAAGAACACCGCCTACCCCGACACGCTGTACGTGACCGACCTGGTCTCCCCCAACACCGTCAACACGATGCCGGAGAAGACTCTGGACGCCGTCGCCGACCACGGTGAGGTATCGGGAGACACCATCTCCGGCAAGGGTCCCGAATCGCAGGAAGTCTTCGACCGGCTGTCCGCGATCGGAATCGACGTGACGGACGTGTTCCTCACCCTCGAGAACGAGGGCGTGCAGAAGTTCGAGGCGTCCTGGAGCGAGCTGCTCGAGGCCACCGGCGAGCAGCTGCGTCAAGCAGGCCAGAAGAGCTGAGACGTGGCCACCGCAGAAACCGATCAGAAGGATTCCGCGGAGTGGCACAATCCACTTCGCGATCCACGTGACAAGCGTCTTCCACGGATCGCGGGTCCCTGCAGCCTCGTGATCTTCGGTGTCACCGGCGACCTCGCCCGTAAGAAGCTCATGCCTGCGGTGTACGACCTGGCGAACCGGGGGCTCCTGCCCCCCGGTTTCGCCCTCGTCGGTTTCGCGCGGCGTGATTGGGAGAACGAGGACTTCGCGCAGATCGTGCACGACGCGGTCCGCGATCACGCCCGTACGCCGTTCAGCGAGGAGGTGTGGAACACCCTCGCCGAGGGATTCCGCTTCGTTCAGGGATCGTTCGACGACGACGCAGCGTTCGACACCCTGTCGACCACGCTCGCCGAACTCGACGAAACTCGTGGCACGGGTGGCAATCACGCCTTCTACCTGTCGATTCCCCCCGGCGCCTTCCCTGTCGTTCTGGAACAGCTCTCTCGCTCCGGACTCGCCCAGCGTGAGGAAGGCAAGTGGCGCCGAGTCGTCATCGAGAAGCCTTTCGGTCACGATCTGGACAGCGCCAAGGAACTCAACGCTGTCGTGAACCGAGTGTTCCCCGAGGACACCGTCTTCCGCATCGATCACTACCTGGGCAAGGAAACCGTCCAGAACATTCTGGCTCTGCGCTTCGCGAACCAGTTGTTCGATCCCATCTGGAACGCCCACTACGTCGACCACGTGCAGATCACGATGGCCGAGGACATCGGATTGGGCGGTCGCGCGGGGTATTACGACGGTATCGGCGCGGCCCGGGACGTCATCCAGAACCATTTGCTGCAGTTGCTGGCGATCACGGCGATGGAAGAGCCGGTCAGCTTCAGCCCGTCCGAGCTGCAATCGGAGAAGATCAAGGTTCTCTCCGCCACCAAACCCGCCGAACCGTTCGCCGAGACCACCGCCAGGGGTCAGTACGCAGCCGGGTGGCAGGGCAGCCAGAAGGTCAAGGGGCTCAAGGAGGAAGAGGGATTCGACCCCGAGTCGAGCACCGAAACCTACGCCGCCATCACACTCGAGGTCGACACGAGACGCTGGGGCGGAGTTCCGTTCTATCTGCGGACCGGAAAGGCTCTGGGCCGCAGGGTCACCGAGATCGCCATGGTGTTCAAACGTGCGCCACACCTGCCGTTCGACGCCACCATGACCGAGGAGCTCGGTCAGAATGCGCTCGTGATCAGGGTCCAGCCCGACGAGGGCGTGACCATGCGATTCGGTTCGAAGGTGCCCGGGTCGAGCATGCAGGTTCGCGACGTCAGCATGGACTTCAGCTATGGCCAGGCCTTCACCGAATCTTCGCCGGAGGCGTACGAACGGCTCATCCTCGACGTTCTGCTCGGGGAACCGTCGCTGTTCCCCGTCAATGCCGAGGTCGAGTTGTCCTGGAAGATCCTGGATCCGATCCTCGACTTCTGGGCGTCGGGCGGCACCGCTGAACCGTACGAGGCAGGCACCTGGGGTCCGGCGACCGCCGACGAGATGATGCAACGTACCGGACGCGAATGGAGAAGGCCGTGATTGTCGACATTCCCTCGACGACGACAGCCGAGGTGGGAAAGCAACTGGTCTCGCTCCGGGAGTCCGGCGGTGCCGTGACCATCGGGCGTGTGTTGACGCTGATCGTCGTCAGCAAGGACGCCACGAAAGCGGAGACCGCGATAGCTGCGGCGAACGAGGCATCCCGGGAGCATCCGTGCCGCGTCATCGTGCTCATCCACGGTGACCGGTCCGCGGAGTCGAGCCTCGACGCACAGATTCGTGTCGGAGGTGACGCAGGAGCATCCGAGGTCGTCGTCCTTCGCCTGAACGGCGAACTGGCAGATCACGAGCACAGCGTCGTCATACCGTTCCTGCTGCCGGACACACCGATCGTCGCCTGGTGGCCCAACGAAGCACCTGCCGTTCCTGCTCAGGATCCCCTGGGGCGCCTCGCGATTCGCCGTATCACCGATGCGACCAACGCACCGGACACGACGGCTGCGATCAAGAGCAGGTTGTCCAGTTACACCGACGGAGACACCGACCTGTCGTGGAGCCGAATCACCTACTGGCGTGGGCTTCTTGCCACGGCACTGGATCAGGCACCGCACGAATCCGTCGTCTCCGCGGTGGTGTCCGGTCTGGCCGAGGAGCCGGCGCTGGACATCCTCGCCGGTTGGCTCGCGGCCAAGCTGGAGGTTCCGGTGCATCGTCGAACGGGTGAGCTGAAGGTCGTGCTGGATCGCGAGACCACCAGCATCTCCATCACCCGCCCGCAGACCGGAAAAACCGCCACGCTGCGCAGAACCGGCCAACCCGACGCGGAGGTCGCGCTTGCTCGACGTGGAACCCGCGAGTGCTTGGCCGAGGAGCTCAGGCGCCTCGATACCGACGAAATCTACGAACTGGCCCTGAAGGGTCTGTCGAAGGTGAGCTATGAGTAAGAAATCCGTCCTGCAGTTTCTCGACGCGCAGTCATTGGTCGACGCAGCTCGATCCCGCTTCGTCGACGTGGTCGTGGCCGCTCAGGCCGAACGCGGCGTCGCATCGGTCGTGCTTACCGGCGGCGGCACCGGCGTCGCGCTTCTCGAGGCCCTCCGCGCGGATTCCGGGGCCATCGACTGGGGACAGGTCGACATCTACTTCGGCGACGAACGGTTCCTTCCCGCAGGCGATCCCGAACGCAACGAAGTGCAGGCATCGGAGGCACTGCTCGAGCACGTGGGTGTGCACCCGGACCGCGTGTTTCGCATGGCGGCGTCGGACGGGCCGCACGGCAGTGATCCCGAGGTGGCTGCGGCAACGTACGCGCAGATCCTCGGTGCCCGCTCGAACGGTGAGCACACACCGGAATTCGACGTGCATCTCCTCGGCATGGGCGGTGAGGGACACATCAATTCGCTGTTCCCGCACACCGACGCCGTTCGCGAACAGCACCGGTACGTGGTGGCCGTCGAGGATTCACCGAAACCGCCGCCGGTGAGAATCACGCTCACGTTGCCCGCTGTCCGACGTGCGAAGCACGTCTGGCTCCTGGTGTCCGGGGACGCCAAGGCCGACGCGGTGGCCGCTGCAGTGGGCGGCGCCGACTCCGATGACGTCCCGTCGGCGGGCGCCGTCGGATCCGAATCGACCGTGTGGTTCCTCGATGCAGGCGCGGCGTCGAAGCTGGAGAACAGCAACTAGATTCGAGCCACGACCGACTGGCAGGCGGCGCCGGTACCCGATTCTTCACAGGGTACCGGCGCCGTCGGCGTCGGTGTCGCGTATGGTCGCCGTCTCGTCGGCGTCCTTCTCCACGGGCGGTGTCCGCCGCCTCGACTGCGCAGAACGGTACGCCGAGCCGTCGCGCCAGCATTTGGCGTCGGATGTGCACTGCCTCATACCTAGTCAGACGCAGCCGGCACGGCGACGGTTCCCGAGTCGACGACGGCGGAACCGCAGGTGACTATCCGCTGTTGCGCAGGGCAGTCGCCAAACCGTTCATCGTCAGCAGGATGCCGCGTTTGACGCGCTCTTCCTCGTCACCGGCGCGGTAGCGGCGCAGCATCTCGACCTGCATCTGATTGAGGGGCTCGAGGTACGGGAACCGGTTGTGGACCGACCGTTCCAGGGCCGGATTGTCCTCGAGCAACCTCGAGTGTCCGGTGATGGACAGGTACATCTCGATGGTCTTCGCATGCTCTGCTTCGATCATTCCGAAGATCCTGGTGCGCAGTTCCGTATCCGGGACGAGTTCGGAGTAACGAGCAGCGATCCCCAGATCCGATTTGGCCATGACCTGCGCGAGGTTCGACAGTACCGTTTGGAAGAACGGCCACTTCCGATACAGGTCCGTCAGTACCGCCAGCTTGTCGTCGTCGCCGCCGACCCATTCCTCGAACGCCGTACCGGTTCCGTACCAGCCGGGCAGCATCACACGGCACTGGCTCCAGGACATCACCCATGGGATCGCGCGCAGGTCGTACACCGAATTGGTCGGCTTGCGTGACGCGGGGCGGCTTCCGATGTTCAGCTCCCCCACCTCCGCAACCGGAGTGGACATGCGGAAGTACTCCACGAATCCGGGCTCCTCGTGCACCAATCGGCCGTACGCAGCGCGGGCTTTCGCAGCCAGGTCGTCGAGCACCTCGTAGGCAGGCTCGGCGCCGTCGCCCAGACCCTCCACGTCGAGGAGGGTCGATTCGAGCGTGCCCGCCACCAGCGATTCGAGGTTGCGGCGCGCCATGGACGGCTCGGCGTACTTGGCGGCGATGATCTCGCCCTGCTCGGTCAGACGCAGCGACCCCTGCACGACGCCCGGAGGCTGCGCGAGGATGGCGTCGTAGCTCGGACCGCCGCCGCGACCGACGGTGCCTCCACGACCGTGGAACAGCCGCAACCGAATTCCGGTCTTCCGCGACGCCTCGAGCAGATCCAGTTCGGCGCGGTACAACGCCCAGTTGGCGGCGAGGTATCCGCCGTCCTTGTTCGAGTCCGAGTAACCGAGCATCACTTCCTGGTTCATCCCGCGGCCCGCGACGAGAGCCCGGTAGACCGGAACGTCGAGGGTGGCCACGAGCGTGGCCGCACCCTGCTGCAGGTCCTCGATGGTCTCGAACAGGGGCACGACGCCCACCGTCGACGTCGGGGCGGATCCGTCGGTGCCGGGGTCGAAGATCCCGGCCTCCTTCAGCAGCAGGGCTGCCTCGAGCATGTCGCTCACCGACTGGCACATGCTGATGATGTAGTTCTGGATCGTGTCGGGCCCGAGGTGATCGATGGCCACCTTCGCGGCGCGCACGATACCGAGCTCCTTGGTCGCGAGCTCGCTCAGCTGAGCTGTCGGACCCACGAGGGGACGACGAGTGGTCAGCTCGCGGGACAGAAGAGCCACCCGCTCGTTCTCGTCGAGCGAGGCGTAATCGGGGTGCACGCCGGCCCAGGACAGGAGTTCGGCGACGACTTCCTCGTGCGTCTCCGAGTTCTGGCGCATGTCCAGAGCCTGCAGGTGGAATCCGAACGTCTCGACGGCCTGACGCAGCGCCAGCAGACGATCGTCGGCGATGAGCGCATCACCGTCGGCGCGCAGCGCCCGGTCGATCGTGTCGAGATCGTTCAATACGTCCTGGGGCGCGGCATACGGGGTGGATCCGACGTCGAGTCCGGCGACGGGAACGGAGTCGAGAACCCGGGCGGCGGTGGCCGTCAGGCGTGCTCGGATCCCGCGAACCGCAACGCGATACGGCTCGTCGTTGCGGTTGTCGGCGGGATCGCCTGCTTCTGCCGCCAACGTCAGCAGTTCGTCGCTGACCGCGACGAGACGCACGGACATCGACAGTTCTTTCTCGAGCGCGACGAGCTCGTCCAGGTAATGAGCGAACGCGGTGTATCCGGCCTGATGGGTCGCGGTGTGCACGACCTCGGCCGTGACGTTCGGATTACCGTCGCGGTCTCCGCCGATCCACGAACCGGGACGAAGAATGGGCTGCGGCAGCAGGTCGCTCGACGGCCACCTCTGCCGAAGGGCCGCACGGACGTCCGCGTTGAGCGCCGGAATGACGTCGAACAGTGACGTCTCGAAGTAGCGGAGGCCCACCTCGATCTCGTCCTGAATTCGGAGCCGTGACAACCTGATCAAGGCCGTCTCCCACAACGTCAGAACCTGGCGACGGATCTGAATGTCCACCGCAGCAAGCTCTTTGGCGGCACTCGACGCCTTGTTCGCCGCCGCGGACGAGGCAACCTCGCGCCGTCGCATGAGCTCGGTGATCCTGGATTGAACATCGAACACCGTCCGTCGACGCGTTTCCGTCGGATGCGCAGTGATGACCGGGGCCACCAGTGCATCGGTCAGCGCGTCGGCCACCTGCTGCTGGGTGAGGTCGGCGGAATCGAGTTTGATCCACGTCGCGTCGAGGCTGCTGTCCTGAGGCGGATCCTCGCGATCGAGGTGAATTGCGCGACGGCGCTCGCGGTGCAGGTCCTCGGCGAGGTTGGCCAGCAGCGAGAAATGACTGAACGCACGAATGAGCGGAACTGCCTGCGACACGTCGAGATCTGCGTAGATCCCGAGTGAATCGTCGCGCTCGCCCTCCGAGCGGCGGACGGCGAAGGATTCGACGCGGGCACGTTCGACGAGGTCGAACACGGCGGGTCCTTCGTGCTCGCGGATGATGTCACCGAGAATTCCACCGAGGTATCGAATGTCTTCCCGCAGCGGCTCGGTCAACTCACGACCTTGCGTCGTGGGTGTGACGAAGGCGGGAGATCCTGACGACTCCAAAGGGGTTTCGCTCATCCCCCGATTATCGTGCACCCACCGGTGTCATGCAGCCCGAGGTCCTGTTCGGGCCCGGCACCGACACATGATATGTAAGGACAAACCCGATCAGGAGAACTTGATCTCCAGGCCGATTCCGAGGATTGCGATCAGCCACACGACGCCGGTGAAGATGGTCAACCGATCCAGGTTCTTCTCCACGACCGTCGAGCTCGACAGAGACGACTGGACACCGCCGCCGAACAGACTGGACAGGCCGCCACCCTTGCCCCGGTGCAGCAGCACCAGAAGAATCAGCGCCAAACTGGTGACCACCAGCAAAATATCCAGGAACAGTTCCATGTCCGCCTCACAATAGTCTCAGCTCACAACCCGTGACAGCCTACCTGCACGACGCACATTGCCGTGTCACCGCCTCGGTGGCGGTGACACGGCAATGTCCGATGTACGGCTCGACCAGCTGCTGCGATCAGGGCAGAGGGCCACCCGCGGCGATTGCCGACAATGTGGCGAACTCGTCCGCCTTGAGGGAGGCTCCACCGACGAGCGCACCGTCGACGTCGGGCTGGCCGACGATCTCGCCCACGTTCTTCGCGTTGACGGAGCCGCCGTAGAGGACCCGCACGCCCGCCGCCACCTCTGCGGAGGCGAGCGTCTTCAGCTCCTCGCGGATTGCCGAGCACACTTCCTGCGCGTCCGCGGCACTGGCCACTCGACCGGTGCCGATCGCCCACACCGGCTCGTAGGCGACCACGACCTTCGCGATGTCCTCGGCCGACAACCCGGCCAGCGAACCACGAAGCTGCGTGATGTTGTACGAGACGTGCTCGCCAGCCTCACGGATGTTGAGGCCCTCACCGATGCACACGATCGGTGTGAGTCCGTGCTTCAGTGCAGCCTTGGTCTTGGCTGCGACCGCGGCGTCGTCCTCGCTGTGCAGGGTTCGACGCTCGGAGTGCCCGACGACAGCGAACGTGCAACCGAGCTTCGCGAGCATCGACCCACTGATCTCACCGGTGTATGCGCCGGACTCCTGTGCGGAGACGTCCTGCGCGCCGTAGGTGAGCAGGAGCTTGTCGCCCTCGATGAGCGTCTGCACACTGCGGATGTCCGTGAACGGCGGAATGACCGTCACGTCCACCTTGTCGAAGTACTTCGCGGGCAGCGAGAACGCGATCTTCTGCACCAGCGAGATCGCCTCGAGGTGGTTCAGATTCATTTTCCAGTTGCCTGCGATGAGCGGCTTACGTGCCATGGTTCATCCCTCCAGCGCTGCGATGCCGGGAAGCTGCTTGCCCTCGAGGTATTCGAGAGATGCACCGCCTCCGGTCGAGATGTGCGAGAAGCCGTCGTCGGACAGTCCCAGTGCACGGACGGCGGCTGCGGAGTCCCCGCCGCCGACGACGCTGAACGCGCCCTTCTCGGTGGCACCGACGATTGCCTCGGCGATGCCCCGCGTTCCTGCGGAGAACTTCTCGAACTCGAAGACACCGGCCGGGCCGTTCCAGAAGATCGTCTTCGCGTTCGCGAGCACGACGGTGAATCGGCTGACGGACTCCGGCCCGATGTCCAGTCCCATCCAACCGTCCGGGATCTCGGATGCGGCAACGGTCTTGGCTTCGGCGTCCTTCGAGAACGAGTCACCCACGACGATGTCGACCGGCAGGTGGATGACATCGCCGAACCGCTCGAGCAGGTCCTTGCAGACGTCGATCTGGTCTTCCTGCAGAAGCGAAGAACCGACCGAGTAGCCCTGTGCGGCAAGGAAAGTGAACGCCATGCCGCCGCCGATGACCAAAGTGTCGACCTTGGGTGCGAGCGCCTCGATGACACCCAACTTGTCCGAGACCTTCGACCCGCCGAGCACGACCGCGTACGGGCGTGCCGGATCCTCCGTCAACTTGGCCAGCACGTCGGCCTCGGTGGCCACCAGACCACCTGCGTACGACGGAAGCAGCTTCGCCACGTCGTACACCGAAGCCTGCTTGCGGTGCACGACGCCGAAGCCGTCGGACACGAAAGCACCCTCACCGTCGGTGAGCGCGACCAACTCGGCTGCCAGCTGAGCACGCTCGGCCTCGTCCTTGCTGGTCTCACGCGGATCGAACCGGATGTTCTCCAGCAGCAGTACGTCGCCGTCGGTCAGCCCTTCGGCACGAGCCTGAGCATCCTGGCCGACGACGTCGCCCGCCAACTGAACGTGGCGACCGAGCAGTTCCCCGAGCTTCGACGCCACCGGCGCGAGCGAGTACTTCGCCTCGGGCTTGCCGTCCGGCCGGCCGAGGTGTGCGGTGACGATGAGCTTCGCACCGGCGTCGAGCAGTGCGTTCAACGTCGGAAGCGATGCGACGATGCGACCGGGATCGGTGATGACACCGTTCTCGATCGGCACGTTGAAGTCCGAGCGCACCAGAACCGGGCGACCCGACACGCCGGCGTCGATCAGGTCCTGCAGAGTCTTGACTGCCATGTGATCAGAGGGACTTTCCGACGAGACCGATGAGGTCGGCCAGGCGGTTGGAGTAGCCCCACTCGTTGTCGTACCAGGACACGATCTTGACCTGGTCGTCGATGACCTTGGTCAGCGGTGCGTCGAAGATCGACGAGTGCGGGTCGGTGACGATGTCCGAGGACACGATCGGGTCGGTGCTGTACTTCAGGATGCCCTTCAGCGGGCCTTCCGCTGCTGCCTTCATGGCGGCGTTGATCTCGTCGACGGATGCCGACTTCTTCAGGTTCGCCGTGAGGTCGGTGACCGAGCCGGTCGGGATCGGCACCCGCAGTGCGTATCCGTCGAGCTTGCCGAGAAGTTGCGGGAGCACCAGGCCGATGGCCTTTGCCGCGCCGGTGCCGGTGGGGACGACGTTGAGGGCCGCTGCGCGTGCGCGACGCAGGTCGCTGTGCGGGCCGTCCTGCAGGTTCTGGTCCTGCGTGTACGCGTGCACCGTGGTCATGAGCCCCTTGACGATGCCGAACTCGTCGTCGAGGACCTTGGCAATGGGGCCGAGGCAGTTGGTGGTGCACGACGCGTTGGAGATGATGTTCTGGCTGCCGTCGTACTTGTCGTCGTTGACGCCCATGACGATCGTGATGTCCTCACCCTTGGCAGGTGCGGAGATGATGACCTTCTTGGCGCCTGCGTCGAGGTGGCCCTTGGCCTTCGAGGCGTCGGTGAAGATACCCGTGGACTCGACTACGACGTCGACGCCCAGGTCACCCCACGGGAGAGCCGACGGTCCCTCGCGCAGCGACAACGCCTTGATCTTCTGATCGCCGACGACGATGGTGTCGTCGCCTTCGAGGCTGACGTCGTGCGGCAGACGGCCCAGGATCGAGTCGTACTTCAACAGGTGCGCCAGGGATGCGTTGTCGGTGAGGTCGTTGACAGCCACGATCTCGATGTCGGTGGTGCCCAGAGCTTTCTGCGCATCGACTGCCCTGAAGAAGTTACGTCCGATGCGGCCGAAGCCGTTCACGCCTACCCGGATCGTCACTGTTCGCTCCTAAGTTGTTGAACCGATTGTCGTATTTCGCGCATGGGGCAAGTCCCTACGTGCGTTTTCCACCCTAGTGTGCGCACTGCATTCGCGCGCGCATCACCCTCCACCTGCAGTTATCCGACCAGTCGCGTCGTCGGCTCTCGCCGGTGCCTCAGGCCTCGTCGAGCAACTCGGCGGTGACGGCGGACTCGGTGTCCGGAATGCCGGTGTCCTTCGCCTTTCGATCCGCCATGGACAGCAACCTGCGGATACGTCCGGCGACCGCATCCTTGGTCATCGGTGGGTCCGCGAGTTGGCCGAGTTCTTCGAGCGATGCCTGTCGATGCTGGACGCGCAGCGACCCGGCCGCAGCCAGATGATCCGGCACGTCTTCGCCGAGAATCTGCAGCGCACGTTCGACCCGCGCCGCCGCGGCCACGGCGGCTCTCGCCGACCGGCGCAGGTTGGCGTCGTCGAAGTTGGCCAGCCGGTTGGCGGTGGCACGCACCTCACGACGCATGCGCCGTTCTTCCCAGACGAGCCTGGTGTCCTGCGCTCCCATGCGTGTGAGCAGCGCGCCGATGGCTTCTCCATCCCGCACGACGACTCGGTCGGTGCCTCGCACTTCCCGTGCCTTGGCGACGACGCCGAGGCGGCGAGCTGCACCGACCAGTGCAAGTGCGGCCTCGGGACCGGGGCAGCTGATCTCGAGTGCCGAGGACCTACCCGGCTCCGTCAGAGAACCGTGAGCCAGGAACGCCCCGCGCCACGCTGCTTCGGCGTCACCGACCGTGCCGCCGACCACCTGAGCGGGCAGCCCTCGGACGGGACGTCCACGCATGTCGAGAAGTCCGGTCTGGCGGGCGAGTGCCTCGCCGTCCTTGGCCACTCGGACGACGTACCGCGAGCTCTTCCTCAGACCACCGGCGCTGAGAACGTGGACGTCGGACGTGTACCCGTAGAGGTCCAGGATCTCGCGGCGCAGTCGGCGTGCTGTCGAACCGAGGTCGACTTCCGCCTCGACGACTACTCGTCCGGCAACGATGTGAAGCCCGCCGGCGAAACGCAGCAGCGCCGACACTTCGGCCCTCCTGCAGCTCACCTGGGTGACAGCGAGCCTGCTCAGCTCGTCCTTCACCTCAGCTGTCATGGCCACGAAGTGATCCCCTCTCTGCGCGGCCCGTCGGACGCGTCGTTCTCCTGCGAGGAGACGATGCTACCGAGAGCCGCAGCCAACTTTCCGAAATGATGTGCGTGGGTGCCCGGTTCCGCGACGTCCACGTAGACGACGTCGGCTCCCAACCGTGCTGCCGCTCGGGCGAGATGCTCGCGTTCGCCACCGGCCGGGACGAACGCGGAGTCGACGACGATGTGGTCGACCCTGAAATCCGGTGCGTGCTGGGACAGTACGTGCAGGTGCCGCTCGGCGGAGAATCCGGTCGTCTCCCCCAATTCCGGTGCCAGATTGAGTACGAGCACCTTGACCGCGGACGACCGTGCCAATGCGGCCAGCAGATCCGGGACGAGTACGTGGGGAATCACACTCGAGAACCACGACCCCGGTCCGAGTACGACCAGATCGGCCTCGTCGATGGCGCGAACCGCTTCGGGCGTCGCGGGCGGATCCGACGGTAGGAGTCGTACGCGCCTGACCTTGCCCGGTGTCGTCGCGACGGCGACCTGTCCGCGGATGACGCGCGACACCCTTGGATCGTCCTCCAAGCCCGAGACGTCGGCCTCGATGTCCAGCGGGATCGGTGCCATCGGCACGACGCGGCCCTCGATTCCGAGCAGGCGCGCTGCTTCGTCCAACGCGAGCACCGTGTCACCGAGAACCTCCGTCAGGCCCGCGAGGATCAGGTTCCCGACGGAATGGCCCGCGAGCGCACCCGATCCACCGAACCGATGCTGCATGACGTCCGCCCACATGCGCGTGCGTTGTTCCTCCGACGACAGCGCTGCCAGCGCCATACGGAGGTCGCCCGGCGGGACCATCCCGAGCTCCGCGCGGAGCCGGCCCGAGGACCCACCGTCGTCCGCGACGGTGACGATTGCTGTCACGTGCGATGCAAGCCTGCGTGCCGCGCTGAGCGTTGCGTACAGACCGTGTCCACCGCCGAGGGCGACGACTTTCATGTCGCTCATTCGCGGCCCGCGTCTCGGTGCAGCACCCGCACCGACAAGTCTTTCTCTCGCGCCAGCATGTCTGCCAGCGCTTCTGTCATTGCCACACTTCGATGCTTGCCACCCGTACACCCGACCGCGACGGTCATGTAGCTCTTGCCCTCCCTGCGATACCCGTCGACGGTCAAGTGCAACAAGTGCCGAAAGGTCTGCAGGTAGTCCTGGGCACCGTCTTGACCCAGGACGTAATCACGCACTGCAGGCTCTTTGCCAGTATGTTCTCGCAACTCGGGAACCCAGTGCGGATTCGGCAGAAATCTCACGTCGCACACCAGATCGGAATCGATCGGCAGACCGTATTTGAAGCCGAAGGACTGGACGGTCACACCGATCACCGCGATGTCGGTTCCTCCGAACGACGCCTCCACTCGGCGACGTAGTTGATGCACCGACAGCGATGTCGTGTCCACGACGACGTCCGCGACGGATTTCACCTCGGCGAGCCGGGCACGTTCGGCGTGAATCCCCTCGGACAGGGTGCCGTCCTGGCCGTCGTTCTGTAGTGGGTGGCTTCGGCGGTTGGATTCGAACCGTTGGATCAGCACCGCATCCGCGGCCTCCAGGAACAGGACTCGGTTCCGTATGCCCCGCGAGTTCAGTTCACGAACGACCCATCCGAGGTCACCGGTGAACAGTCGGCTGCGGACGTCCATCACCAGTGCGAGGCGTTCGAGCGGAGGTTCCGAGGCGAGCGCCACGTCGATCATCTTCGAGATCAACTCGGGTGGCAGGTTGTCCGCCACATACCACCCCAGGTCCTCGAGCACCTTCGCGGCCGTGCGCAGACCCGCACCGGACAGACCGGTCACGAGCGCAACCTCGATAGCATGAACTGCGGTCGCTCGAACTGCGGTGGCTGGAATCGCGTCCGGTCGTGCGTCCACGTCTCCAACCGGGTCCGCTTCGTGAACGTCGTCGTCCTGCCGAACATCCGGTTCGCTCACGTCACAACCTGCCCTGTCGAAGTCGTCTCCTGCCGATCTTCCCCCACCGGCGCCGTCGATGCCGACATATCGCCCTCGACCTCGGCCGACGACCCTTCGCCTGCGGCTGCCCCCGTCGCGGTGACGCCGGCGTCGGCGTCACCTGCCCCCAGTGCGTCCAGGACTGCCTTGGCGGTGGTGGCTCCGATTCCCGGGACCTCGACGATGTCCTCCACCGTCGCCTGTTTGAGTTTCGCGACGGAGCCGAAGTGCGTCACCAGCGCCGTCCGTCTGGTCTCGCCGAGACCCTTCACCGAATCGAGCGCCGACGCGGTCATCCTTCTGGACCGCTTGCTGCGGTGGAACGTGATGGCGAACCGGTGCGCTTCGTCCCGAACCCGCTGGAGCAGATACAGCGACTCGCTGGTTCGAGGAAGGATCACCGGATCGGATTCGCCGGGAACCCACACTTCCTCCAGACGCTTCGCGAGGCCGACCACTGCGACGTCGGTCACACCCAACTCGTCGAGTACCTCGGACGCGGCAGCGACCTGCGGTGCTCCGCCGTCGACGACGAACAGGTTGGGCGGATACGCGAACCGTCGCGGACGCCCGGTCTGCGGATCCAACGCGGCCTCCGGCGACAGGTCGCCCCCGGATTCGTTGCCCGAGGCATCGGAGCTGTGGCGCAGGAATCGTCGGCGGGTGACCTCGGCGATGCTCGCGACGTCGTCGGAATGCCCGTCTCCTGCGGCTTCCTTGATCGCGTAGTGCCGGTAATCGCTCTTGCGCGGCAACCCGTCCTCGAAGACGACGAGCGACGCGACGACATCGGTGCCCTGAACGTGCGAGATATCGATGCACTCGATGCGCAGCGGCGCGGAATCCAGATCCAGCGCCTCCTGAATACCCTGCAGCGCGGCGGATCTCGATGTGAAGTCACCGGCTCGCTTCAACTTGTGCTGTTGCAGAGCTTCTTTCGCGTTTCGTTCGACGGTTTCCGCGAGCGCCTTCTTGTCTCCTCGCTGCGGAACCCTCAGCTGCACGTTCGATCCGCGCAGCTCGCTCAGCCACTGCTGCACCTCGTCCGCGTTGCCCGGTAGGACCGGGACGAGCACTTCCTTCGGGACCGCGTTGGCTCCCGCGTCGTCGACGCCGGGAGTGCGCGAGGACAACGCTGCTTCCTGGCCGTAGAACTGGGTGAGGAACTGCTCGACCAGAGCCGGAAGGTCGGACTGATCGTCGGCCACCGTCTCGATGACCTCACCCGCCTTCTCCACGACCCATCCGCGCTGTCCGCGGACTCGGCCGCCGCGTACGTGGAAGACCTGCACCGCAGCCTCCAGCGGATCGGTCGCGAAGGCCACCAGGTCGGCGTCGGTTCCGTCACCGAGCACCACAGCCTGCTTCTCCAGTGCCCGCTTCAAGGCGCCCACGTCGTCGCGGAGTCGAGCAGCGGATTCGAAGTCCAGATTCTCCGACGCGTCCTGCATCTTCTTCTCCAGCTGCCGAACCAGCTTGTCCGTCTTGCCGGACAGGAAGTCACAGAAGTCCTCGACGGTGCGTCGGTGCTCGTCGGCCGACACGCGTCCGGTGCACGGCGCGGAACACTTGTCGATGTAGCCGAGCAGACACGGGCGACCGATCTGCTTGTGCCGTTTGAGAACTCCTGCCGAACAGGTACGGGCCGGGAACACACGCAACAACAGATCGAGAGTCTCGCGAATTGCCCACGCGTGTGCGTAGGGACCGAAGTATCGGACGCCCTTGCGCCTGGGTCCGCGGTAGACGAACAGACGCGGATACTCCTCGTTCATCGTGACCGCAAGCATCGGGTAGCTCTTGTCGTCGCGGTACCGAACGTTGAATCGAGGATCGAACTCCTTGATCCAGTTGTACTCGAGCTGCAGCGCCTCGACCTCGGTCGTCACCACGGTCCATTCGACGGATGCCGCCGTGGTGACCATCTGGCGAGTGCGCGGGTGCAGGGACGCGACGTCCGCGAAGTACGAATTGAGGCGGCTTCGAAGGCTTTTGGCCTTGCCCACGTAGATCACGCGTCCGTGAGGATCACGAAATTTGTACACGCCGGGCTCCACCGGGATGGTTCCGGTTGCCGGGCGATATGTAGCTGGGTCGGACACGGTGTCCAGGTTAGCCGCAGCCACCGACCGGCTTCGGCGAGCTAGCGGTCCGAGCCCGCATACTTCGCTTCCAGGCTGCGGAAGGACCGGACCGCGGCGACCGCGTGATCCCGATCGTTCGACTGGATGGCCATCACCGGAATGAACTCGTCGTCCGGGATGTCCACCCGCGCCCACATCGCCCCGTCGGGGAAGGACAGACCGCGAACGAGGTCCCATTCGATCAGACGCTCGGACAGGATGTTCCTGACCGCAACGCCCTTCTTGCCGACCCGCACCCGTGGGCGCGTCAACAACAGTGCGATACCGGCCAACAACACACCGATGCCGGCCAACGCCAGCTGATCGGCAGTGCGGAAGTACACCCCGGTGGGCGAGATCCGCAGCAGGATCGCCACGGTGGTGTGTGCCACCACCAGCAGAACAGCGGCAGCAATCGCGTAGCGCGCGGACTTCTTGGACCGGACCTCGAGATCCCAGCCTGCGTTCTCCGTCATCGAAATTCCTGGTTCGTCCACGGTTGCCGCAGATGCTTCAGGGTCAGCGCGGTGTCGATCGCCGCCGCAGCGGCCTGCCCGCCCTTGTCCTCCTTCGACCCGGGAAGCCCGGACCGATCGAGAGCCTGCTGCTCGTCGTCCGTCGTCAACACTCCGTTGGTCACGGGAGTGCTCTCGTCGAGCGACACCCGCGTCAGACCGGCCGTGACGGCGTCGCACACGTACTCGAAATGCGGTGTTCCACCTCTGATCACCACGCCGAGAGCAATCACCGCGTCGTGGTCACGGGCCAAGGTCTGCGCGACGACAGGAAGCTCGATCGCCCCCGCCACTCGAACGACGGTGACCTCGGTGACACCGGCTTCCTCGACCTTCCTGCGTGCGCCGTCGAGCAGAGCCTCGGAGATGGTGCGATGCCACTGACCGGCAACGATGGCGACCTTCAGATCACCTGCGCCCTCGAGTTGTAGTTGTGGTTCGCCTTCCCCGCTCATGAATGCTGCCCCTTCTCGTATTCGTCGAGTCCGGCCAGGTCGTGGCCCATGCGGTCGCGCTTGGTGCGTAGGTAGGTCAGGTTCTCCGCGTTCGCCCGCAGCGGCATCGGGACGCGCTCGGTGACGTGCAGTCCGTATCCGTCGAGACCGACTCGCTTGGCTGGATTGTTCGTCAGCAGGCGCATCGAGGAGATGCCGAGATCCACCAGAATCTGAGCACCGATTCCGTAGTCCCGCGAATCGGCTGGAAGTCCGAGCTGAAGGTTTGCGTCGACGGTGTCCGAACCTGCGTCCTGCAGCTGGTACGCCTGCAACTTGTGCAACAGTCCGATACCGCGGCCTTCGTGCCCTCGCATGTACAGCACGACGCCTCGGCCCTCGGTGGCGATCATGTCGAGCGCAGCATCGAGCTGAGGACCGCAGTCACACCGCAGCGAACCGAAGACGTCGCCGGTCAGGCACTCCGAGTGCACACGGACCAGGACGTCGCTGCCGTCACCGTCCGGTCCGGCGATATCTCCGCACACCAGGGCGACGTGCTCCACCTCGTCGTAGACGCTCTGGTATCCGACGGCGCGGAAAGTGCCGTGAGCGGTGGGAATCCGAGCATCCGCGACGCGCACGACGTGCTTCTCGTGCTTGCGGCGCCACGCGATGAGATCGGCGATGGAGATGAGTGCGAGGTCGTGGTCGTCCGCGAAGACCCGCAACTCGTCGGTCTGCGCCATCGAGCCTTCGTCCTTCTGGCTGACGATCTCGCAGATGACTCCCGCAGGCCGCAGATCGGCCATTCGTGCCAAGTCGACGGCCGCTTCGGTGTGACCCGGTCGACGCAGGACTCCGCCGTCCTTCGCGCGAAGCGGAACCACGTGTCCCGGCCGGGTGAAATCGCCCGCGCCCGTCGTCGGATCCGCCAGCAGCCGCATGGTCGCAGCCCTGTCCGAGGCCGAGATTCCGGTCCCGATGCCCTCCCGGGCGTCGACCGTCACCGTGTAGGCCGTGCCGTGCTTGTCCTGGTTGGTCGCGTACATGGGAGGAAGACCCAGGCGGTCGCAATCGTCACCGGACAGCGGTACACAGAGGTACCCCGAGGTGTACCGCACCATGAACGCGACGAGTTCCGGCGTCGCCTTCTCGGCCGCGAAGATGAGGTCGCCCTCGTTCTCGCGATCCTCGTCGTCGACCACGACCACAGCTTTACCTGCGGCGATGTCCGCAACCGCGCGCTCGATACTGTCGAACCTTGTCACGTCCTACGCTCCATACGTCTTGTTCACACCCCAGACGAATTCAGGCATGAATACTTCGTCAACAGTAACTTTCCGGCATTCCTACTCGGCGGCGAGGGTCTGCAGCCGTTCGACGTATTTGGCGATCACGTCGACCTCGAGGTTCACCGGCGTCCCGACGTCCGAACTACCCAGCGTCGTCAGGTCGAGCGTCGTCGGAATGAGCGAGATCTCGAACCAGTGCCCGCCGTCGTCGTCGCGACCGAGCGCCGACACCGTCAGCGACACCCCGTCGACGGTGATGGAGCCCTTCTCGACGACGTACCGCGCGACCGAGGTGGGCATTGCGATCCGGACGACCGTCCAGTTCTCCGAAGGAGATCGGTTCACCACCGTCCCGGTGCCGTCGACATGACCCTGAACCAGGTGACCACCCAGCCTGCTGTTCAGTGCTGCCGCACGTTCCAGATTGACCCGGCTGCCCACCGTCAAGCGCTGCAAGCTGGACCGGTTCAACGTCTCCTGCATCACGTCGGCCGTGAACGCGCCGTCGGCCAGCACGTCGACGACCGTCAGGCACACACCGTTCACGGCGATCGAATCACCGTGCCCTGCATCCGACGTGACGATCGGACCCTTCACCGTGAAGCGGGCGGCATCGGTCAGATCGTCCTTGCCGACGATCTCGCCGAGTTCCTCGACAATCCCAGTGAACATCAGATCTCCACTCTCTCGTTTCCGGTCACTACTGCAGCTTCACCGCGCTGACGACCACGTCGGTTCCCAGTGGGACGACACTCTCGATCGAGAACCGCAGGGCGTCGGAAATTGTTCCGACGCCTGCATTCTCCACCGCCGAGGTCCCCGAACCGAGTACGACGGGAGCGATGTACGCCACGATGCGGTCGACGACACCTGCGGCGAGAAAAGCGCCGGCCAGGGTCGGCCCACCCTCGACCAGGACGTCGGTGTACTCGCCGAGCGCGTCGACGACGTCGTGCGGATCGTGCGATCGGACGAAGATCGTGCGTGTGTGGTCGCCGCGGATGCGCGCCTCGGGAGGGATGTCACGATGGCCGACGACGACGCGGACGGGTTGGTGCGGTGCGGAGCTTCCGTCGGGAAGCCGGGCTGTGAGCAGCGGATCGTCCGCGATCACGGTTCCGGTCCCGACGACGATTGCGTCCAGAGTCGCGCGCTGCGCGTGTACGTGCGCGCGAGCGTCGGGTCCGGTGATCCACTGACTCGTGCCGTCCTGCGCTGCGCTGCGGCCGTCGAGACTTGCCGCGTACTTCAACGTGATGTGGGGGCGTCCGGTCCGTTGCTTGTGTAGCCACGCGCGCAGTGGACCGCGCTTCACGGCGTCGGACTCCAACCCGGACGAGACGTCGACGCCTGCCTCGGCGAGCGTGCCTGCTCCCCCTTCGGCAAGAGGGTTGGGATCGGCCACCGCATAGACGACACGACGAACGCCTGCCGCGATCAGCGCCTGCGAGCACGGACCGGTCCGACCGGTGTGATTGCACGGTTCGAGCGTGACCACTGCCGTTCCGCCGCGTGCGCGTTCACCGGCTTCCGCAAGAGCGACCACCTCGGCGTGCGGACCCCCGGGCGGCCGCGTCGCCCCGGTCCCCACGACGACCCCGTCGGCGTCGAGGATGACGGCTCCGACCGGCGGATTGGGACTGGTCGACCCCCTGGCCGTTTCCGACGCGGCGATGGCGAGCGCCATGGCGGCGGTCTCGCTCACAGCGGCGCCGGATGTCATCAGTGTGCGAGGTGGTGCGACGCCCCGGCTGCACGGTCGCGCAACGCGCGCACGGTCGCTGCGGGATCGGCTGTGCCGTACACGGCGGACCCGGCGACGAAGCAGTCGACGCCGGCGTCCGCGGCCTGCTCGATGGTGTCGGCATTGATGCCGCCGTCGATCTCGACGACCAAGGTCAGTTCGCCGGAGTCGACGAGATTGCGTACCGTGCGAGCCTTGCTCAGCACCTCGGGCATGAACGACTGTCCGCCGAAGCCCGGCTCGACGCTCATGACGAGCAGCGTGTCGAAATGCCGAAGTATCTCGAGGTACGGCTCGATCGGGGTGCCGGGCTTGACGCTCAAGCCTGCTTTGGCTCCCGCTGCACGGATGTCCTTCGCGACGGCAATGGGATCGTCCGTCGCCTCCGCGTGGAACGTGACGTTGTAGGCACCCGCCTCCGCGTACGGCGGCGCCCACCGAGCCGGATCCTCGATCATCAGATGGCAATCGAGGGGTATGTCGGTGGCCTTGACGAGACTCTGGACGACGGGAAGGCCGAGCGTCAGATTGGGAACGAAATGCGCGTCCATGACGTCGACGTGGAGCCAGTCGGAGCCTGCGACGGCCTCTGCTTCCTCCCCCAGACGGGCGAAGTCGGCGGAGAGGATGGACGGAGCGATCATCGGAGCTGCCACGATGAGACAGCTTAAAGGGTCGGCCGCCGGGCTCCCGCGGCGCGTGATTTCTCCGTGCCCGATTCAGAGCCGCTTCAGGGCCCGCTTGGGGGCCTTCGCTCGCCACGCTTCGGTGAGCAGCTCCTGCACTTCAGTGGCGTCCGCCCGGTCCAAGTCCACGATGATCGAGCCGTGCCCGTCGTAGTGATCCGTGGTGTAGTACGCGGAGCCGGGCGCGGCCAGCAGAGCTTCTTTCTCTTCGAGGCTGCACATGACGACCACGCCGCCCTCTGCTTCGGCCCGTAGACGGGCTATCAACTTGTTCGCCACCTTCAACGCGGGAGTGTTGTAGGACGTCGACTCCTCGGTCTCCGGAAGGGTCGCGGCGAACGAGACGAGGTCTTCCCATGCAAGTGCCATGGGAACAGTGTCGACCATGTCCGGCCGCGGCACTTGGAGGAATGCGCAGCGTCAGTCCAACGGTCGACGAAGCGCAGCGAGGAACATCGCGTCCGTTCCGTGGCGGTGCGGCCACAGCTGCGCCGACGCACCGTCACCGAGCTGTGGAACGTCGGGCAGGAGCTGGTGGGTGTCCAGCTGCCGAGCGCCGTATCGGCGCACCGCGTCCGCGACGACGGCCGTGGTCTCGGACAGGTGCGGCGAACAGGTCGAATACACGACGACGCCGCCCGGCCGTACCAGCTTCAGTGCGGAGGCGAGCAGTTCCTTCTGCAACGCCACCAGCCCCGCCAGGTCGGACTGCGTGCGACGCCACCGCGCCTCGGGCCTCCGGCGCAGCGCTCCGAGTCCGGTGCAGGGCGCATCGACCAGGACGCGGTCGTATCCGCCGTCGAGACCCGGGTCCCGGCCGTCCACGACGTGAACGGTGACCGGGAGCCCCTTCGTCGTCTTCGACACGAGGTCGGCACGGTGCGGGGTCGGTTCGACGGCGTCGACACGGGCGCCGTCGATCTCGGCGATCGCCCCGAGCAGAGCCGCCTTGCCTCCGGGACCTGCACACAGGTCCAGCCAGCGTCCGCCGTCCTCGCCCTCGATCGGTGCCAGCGTCAGCGCGCGCGCCACCAGTTGGCTGCCCTCGTCCTGCACACCGGCCAGGCCGTCTCGGACTGCGTCGAGCTTGCCGGGATCACCGCCGTCGAGATAGACGGCGTACGGTGAGTACTTGCCCTCTTCACCTCCGGTGACGAGGGCGAGCTCCTCGGCGGAGATCTCCCCCGGTCGTGCGACGAGATGGACTGCGGGCCTGGCATCGTCGGCGGCCAGCACATCCGCCAGTTCTGCGGCGTCCGCCCCGAGCGCGTCGGCGAAGGCCTGCGCGATCCACTTGGGATGCGCGTACTCGAACGCCAGATGTCCGACGGGATCCTTGTCTGCTGCGGGAGCGAGCTCGTCGACCCATCGATCGGCGGACTTCTCCGACACTCGCCGAAGCACGGCGTTGACGAATCCTGCCTTGCCGCTGCCGAACTCGGCCCTGGTCAGATCGACCGACGTCGCCACGGCAGCGTGGGGCGCCACGCGGGTACGAAGCAGTTGGTAAGCACCCAGCCTCAGGATGTCGAGCAGACCACCGTCTATCTCCGAAATCGCACGACCCGAACCGCTTTCGATGACCGAGTCGAGGAATCCTCGGGCTCGCGACGCTCCGTAGGCGAGTTCGGTCGCCAGGGCAGCATCACGCGTGTCGAGCTTGCGCTCGCGCAGCAGCCCCGGGAGCACGAGGTTGGCGTAGGCATCCCGCTCGCGTACCGCCTTCAGTACGTCTCTGGCGGCGAGTCGCGCAGGGTCGACA